>JAVXVR010000025.1:0-2545 GCA_032230165.1 Acidobacteriota bacterium
CGCGACGAAGAGACGCTCGTCGTCGGCATCGTCGGACGACTGACCGAGATCAAGAACCATGGAATGTTTCTCCACGCCGCCGCGCTCTTCAAAAAACGTCGCGCGACGGAGGGGATCGGCGCGCGGCGCGTGCGCTTCCTCGTCATCGGCGACGGACACTTGCGGCTCGCGTTGGAAACCTACGCCGCCGACCTCGGTCTCGCCGACGATGTGACGTTCACGGGCACGCTCACAGATGCGGAAAACTTTTACGCCGCGCTCGACATCGTCGCGCTCACCTCTCTGAACGAGGGCACGCCCCTGACGCTTGTCGAGGCGATGGCGAACGAGCGCGCCGTGGTGGCAACCGACGTGGGCGGCGTCGTGGATTTGCTCGGCGGGATCGAGCCGTCGCTCTTGCGACGACCGCGCGGGTGGCAGGTGTGCGAGCGCGGCGTGCTGGTCGAGAGCGGCGACGCGGAAGCCTTCTGTGACGCGCTCGTCTATCTCGCCGGGAACGCAGGCTTGCGCGCGCAGATGGGCGGGCGCGGGCGCAACTTTGTCGAGCGCAACTACTCTGTCGCGCGTCTCGTCGCCGACGTGCTCAAGCTCTACGAGGAGCTGCACGGGGATGCGGCTGACTGCTCCCGCGCGGCGGGCACGACGAGAAGGATCGCGACGTGAAAGCGTCGCGCGAGAGAATCATCGGGAGGAGATAAATTTTTGCGAGCACTGATCACGGGCGGAGCTGGGTTCATCGGGTCGCACCTGTCGGACGCGCTCATCGAGCGCGGCGACGAGGTCTATTGCATAGACGATCTCTCGACGGGCTCGATAGAGAACATCGCGCACCTCAAGAAACATCCGCGCTTCCACTACACTATCGACAGCGTCGATAACCGCGCCGTCACCGCCGAGCAGATCGATGCTTGCGACGTGGTGTTTCATCTGGCGGCGGCGGTCGGCGTCAAGCTCATCGTCGAGTCGCCTGTGCGAACGATTGAGACGAACGTCCACTGCACGGAGGTCGTGCTCTCGCTGGCGAACAAGAAGAAGAAGAAAGTTTTGGTCGCCTCGACTTCGGAAGTTTACGGTCTCTCTCAGGAAGTGCCGTTCCGAGAGGACGGCAACCTCGTGATGGGCGCGACGACGAAGGGGCGTTGGTCTTACGCTTGCTCGAAAGCCATCGACGAATTCCTCGCGCTCGCCTACTGGCGCGAGAAGAAACTTCCCACGGTCGTCGTTAGGCTCTTCAACACCGTGGGACCGCGCCAGACCGGACAGTACGGGATGGTCATCCCGACGTTCGTCAAACAGGCGCTCGCCGGTCGTCCGATCACGGTTTACGGCGACGGCACGCAGACGCGTTGCTTCGGCTACGTGGGCGACGTAGTTGGAGCGCTCGTCAAGCTGATGGACAGGGAAGAGGCAGTCGGTCAAGTCTTCAACATCGGCTCGAACGAGGAGGTCTCGATCATGGAGCTGGCGCGGCGCATCAAGCGCATCACGGGCTCGACTTCCGAGATCGTGCTTGTGCCTTACGATGAGGCTTACGAAGAGGGCTTCGAAGACATGCCGCGCCGCGTCCCGGACATCACGAAGATCAATAAGCTCGTCGGCTTCCGCCCCGAAATGACGCTCGACGGCATCATCGAAAAAGTCGTCGAATACTACCGCGATCACAGGTAGGCGCGCATCGGCGGCGCGGTCGCGAGGGGAAGCTCCCCGCTTGATTTCTCCGGTCTTTTCGCATAGGTTTTCCGAGTTCTGGCGAATCCCTGTCCGCTTCTAACTATGCCTTTCAGCGCTCGACAAATCTTAACGGTCGCCGTGTCGTTCGCGCTCGCCGCAACTCTCACGCCGCTCGTGCGACGGCTCGCGCGACGCTTCGGCGTGGTGGCGAAGCCGCGCGGGGATCGGTGGCACAAGAAGCCGACGGCGATGATGGGCGGCGCGGCGATCTTCCTCACGTTCGTCGTCGTCTATCTCACGCTGCTGCCGCACACGCCGCACGGTTGGGTCGTCGTCGCCTCAAGCGCGTTCCTCTTCGCCGTCGGATTCCTTGACGATCTCCTCCACATTAAGCCTTATCAAAAGTTGATCGGGCAGGTGATGGGCGCGGCGGTCGTGACCTACTACGGACTCTCTTTGCCGTGGACGCAGTCGCCGCCGGTCAACATGGCGATCACGGTCTTCTGGCTCATCGGTATTACGAACGCCATCAACCTGCTCGACAACATGGATGGACTCGCGTCCGGCGTCGCGGCGATCGCATCGGTCTTTCTCGCCTTCTCGTTCGTCGCCAACGGGCAGATGACAGAGGCGTTGATGCTCGCCGCGTTCGCCGCCGTGCTGCTCGGATTTTTGATCTACAACACGAACCCCGCGACGATCTTCATGGGCGACTGCGGCTCGCTCTTCATCGGCTTCTTTTTGTCGAGCACCGCGCTCTTGAGTGCGGCAGGCGGGCGCTCGCGATCGTTTTTGCCCGTGCTCGCCGTGCCCGTGCTCATCCTCGTCATCCCGATCTTCGATACGACCTTCGTCACGGTCTTAAGACAGCTTG
>JAVXVR010000334.1:0-3234 GCA_032230165.1 Acidobacteriota bacterium
CGCGCTGAGGCACACGATATGGAAGCGAAAGATGCGTCTAGCTTACTTCAGTCCGCTCAGCCCGCAGCGTTCGGGCATCAGTGACTACAGCGAGGAGTTGCTCCCGCATCTGGCGGCAGAAGCTGAGATCGATCTCTTCACAGACGGCTTCGCGCCGACGAACGCAGCGATCCGTGAACGCTTCCCGTGCTTCGACTATCGCGCCGAGCCGGAGCAGTTGCAGCGTCTCGGCGACTACGACGCCGTCGTCTATCACATGGGGAACGACCATCGCTACAACGCCGGGATTTACGAAGCGGCACGCGCTCATCCCGGCGTCGTCGTGCTCCACGATTTCGCGCTGCAAACTTTTTTCCTCGGTCTCGCGCGCGAGCGCGGCGACTCCGGTCTCTACCTCGACGAGCTTGAGGCGTGCCACGGCACGCGCGCGCGCGCCGAAGCCGAAGAGACTCTGCGGCGCGGCGCGCTGCCCTCGTTCGCGTCGCAGCCGCTCGCGTTCCCGCTCAACTGTCTTCTTGCGCGCGACGCCGAAGGGATCATCGTCCATTCTGAGTGGAGTCGCGCCCGGATCGCACGGATCGCGCCCGCCACGCCCGTTGCGCGTATCAATCATCATGTCGTTTCGGCGGAGTTACAGGCAGAGTCGCGCGGCAGAGGGGGGGACGCGCGCGCCGTCGAGATCGCATCGTTCGGTCACGTCACGGCGGAGAAGGGCTTGGAGCGCGTGCTCGCCGCGCTCGTCGCGCTCGGTCGCGAACACGAATTCCGCTTCACGCTCGTCGGCGCGCCCGACCACTTCGACGTGCGAGAACTCATACGTGCGCACGGCTTGACCGAACGTGTCGAGGTAACGGGTTACGTCGCGCTCGAAGAGTTTAAGGCGCGGCTCGCGGCGTGCGACATCGCGATCAACTTGCGCGAGCGCAACGTGGGCGAGACTTCCGGAAGTGTCTGCCGCGCGTTGGCGGCGGGCGTGCCCGTCGTCGTCTCGAACGTCGGCTGGTTCGCGGAACTCCCGGACGACTGCGTCATCAAGATCGACGCGGGTGAAGCGGGCGACGCCCAACTGCGCGCCTACCTCGCGCGGCTCTTGATGGACGAGCCTTTGCGCCGTCGCATAGGCGAGAACGCGCGCCGCTACGCCCTCGCTGAGCACGCGATTGAAAAAAGCGCGGCGGGCTATCTTGAATTCATCCGACGCATCGTCGCGGGGCGCGCGCGTCGGCGGTTCGTCGGCGGGGTCGCTGTCGAGTTGAAGGCGTGCGGGCTGCGTGAGGACGACGAAAACTTTTTGCGCGGCGTCGCCACGGAGATCGCAAGACTCGCGCCCGCGCGGGTCTTCGACGAAAGGTTTAAAGAATAAGGCTTGATCACACGCGCGCGCGACGCGCGTCAGCTACGCGCTGGGCGGGTGGGATCGGAATAAGCGTCGGAGCAGCCCTGAGAGTTGTCTCAGGGCGTTACGAAAAAAACTTTGCGCGGGAGGTGGCTCGCCGACTTCCGTTCTCGCCTCGGCTTCGAGCGCGGTGAAGAACTGCGCCGCCGTCATCCGTGCCGCGCCCTGAATCATGCGCTGCCCGACGCTGGCGATAGTTCCGCCCACTTGAAGATCGCCCGCGTACTTGATGAGGGTCAGATCGTCTGCGCGCGCTTCCAGGTCGAGATCGCCCGTGCCCTTGACGAAGCCGGGCTGCCCCTTGCCCTCGACGACGATGCGGTAGTGCTCCGGCGCGCGCACGTCCTCGATCCGCACTGTGCCCTTGAAGACGCCCTTGATCGTGCCGACGCCCGCGCGCAGAGTCGCCGCGTATGAGTTCTCACCCGTCCGCTCCAACGCTTCGCACCCCGGAATGCAGCGCTGCAACACCGCCGGATCAAGCAGCAACTCGAAAACCCTCTCGCGCTTCGCGCGCAACTCGTGTGTGCCTTCAATTTTCATAAGACAGAGGTCAGAGGTTAGAGGTTAGAGATTAGTTGATGAACTATGAGTCATCCTATGTCTCAAATTCCTCGCCTCATTTGATCCGTGACAACGCTTTCTCGATGGCGCGTCGCGTGTGGACGCGCGCGAGGTGCTGGCGGTATTCGGCGGAGGCGTAGAGATCGGAGTTCGCGTCCACGCCGTCTGCCGCGTGCGCGGCTGCGTCGGCAATCGTCTGTGCATCGAGTCGCTTGCCGACGAGTAGTTGTTCGACGCCGCTCGCGCGGTAAGCTTTCGCGGCAACGCCGGTGATGCCGACCGCAGCCGATTGACACGCGCCGTTTGCGCCGCCCGTGAGCGAGACGGCGACGCCGACGACGGCGAAGCCCGAAGCGGGCTGCGGGACTTTCTCGTAAGCCTGCCCGGTTCGCACAGGCAGCACGGGCACGCGAATCTCGCGCAGGATTTCATCGGGCGCGAGCGCGGTCGTAAGCATATCCACGAAGAAGTCCGCGACACGGATCGTGCGCTCGCCGCGCGCGCTCGTCGCGACGATCTCCGCGTCGAGCGCGAGGACGGCGGCGGGGAAGTCGCCCGCAGGGTCTGCGTGCGCGAGGCTTCCGCCGATGGTTCCCTTGTTTCGCACCTGCACGTCGCCGATGTGCGAAGCGCATTCGGGAAGCAGCGGGCAGATCTCTTTGAGGCGTGTGGAAGACTCGATCTCGTAGTGCGTCGTCATCGCGCCGATGCGGATTTGCCCGCCGTCCTCGCGGATGTAGGAGAGGTCTTGGATGCGACCGATGTCTATGAGCATGGCGGGCTGCGCGAGCCGCAGTTTCATCGCCGGGAGCAGGCTGTGACCGCCCGCGAGAATCTTCGCGTCGTCGGCGCGGCGTGCTAGAAGCGACAGAGCCTCGTCGAGCGTCGAGGGCGCGGCGTAATCGAACTGTGCTGGAATCATATTCAACTCCGGGAGTGACAAGTGACGAGTAACAAGTGACAAGCAAGAAGAGGTTTTGCTTGTTACCTGTCACTTGTCACTTGTCACTGATTATTCTCCAGACGTTCTCCGGCTTGATCGGCATGTCTATGTGGCGGACGCCGAAGGGCGAGAGCGCGTCAACGACGGCGTTGACGATTGCCGGAGTTGCGCCGATGGTGCCCGCCTCGCCGACGCCTTTGACGCCGAGCGGGTTGACGGGCGTGGGTGTCTCTGTGCGATCAAGCTCGAGCCGGGGGATCATGCGCGCGCGCGGCACGCAGTAGTCCATGAGCGTGCCCGTGACGAGCTGACCCTGTTCGTCATAGACGAC
>JAVXVR010000388.1:0-7918 GCA_032230165.1 Acidobacteriota bacterium
GTCCCGCGCAAGGAAGCTCTCGCGAAAGCTTCCGAATTGCTCGAAGCGGTCGGGCTCTCGCAGGCGGCTGAGCGTTACCCCGAATCGCTTTCGGGCGGCGAGCAACAGCGCGTGGCGATTGCACGCGCCCTCGCCATGCGCCCGCGCGTCATCCTCTTTGACGAGCCGACGAGCGCGCTCGACCCGCGCCGCACGAACGAGATGCGCGCCCTGCTGCGTCGCTTCGCAGCGGAAGGTCACACGCTCGTCGTCGTCTCACACTCGATCAAGTTCATCACAGGGCTCGCCGATCAACTCCTCTACATGGAGTCGGGCGAGGTGGTCGAGTTCGGCGCGGCACAACAACTCCTCAACGAGCCACGCGAGGCACGCACCCGCGACTTCCTCCAACAGGCACGGTGACCGACCAGCGAACAGGTCAGTACCGCCTGCGATAGCGGTCGGGTGTCCGCCGCATCGAGACCCGCCCGCTACCGCAGGCGGTACTGACTTCGCTAACCCGCCACCATCCGTTATCATTAAACAAACGATGGCAAGCATTACAAAGCGGCTCGCGGAAAACGTCGCGGGTGATTTCTACGTCGATGCGTCGTGCATAGACTGCGACGCCTGCCGACAGATCGCGCCCGCGACCTTTCGCGATCACGGCGACCAGTCGAGCGTCTATCACCAACCCGAATCGGACGCGGAGATCAAGCGTGCGTTGATGGCGATCATCGCATGCCCCACCTCAAGCATCGGCACGACGCGAAAGTATGACGCGAACGTCGGCGTCGAAGCCTTTCCCGAACAGCTCGCCGAGGGCGTCTACTTCTGCGGCTTCACTTCTGAATCGAGTTTCGGCGCGTGGAGCTACCTCATCACGCGCCCCGCAGCCGAGGGCGGAAACGTCCTCGTTGATTCGCCGCGCTACACCACGCGGCTCGTCAAAAAGATCGAGGCGTTGGGCGGCGTCTCGACGATGTTTCTCTCACATGTGGACGACATCGCCGACCACGCGCGCTTCCACGAACGCTTCCGTACGAAGCGCATCATGCACGAGCGCGACGGCGCACGGCGGCGCGGGATGGAGCGCAGTCTCGAAGGCGATGGGCCGATCAGACTAGACCATGATCTCGTCGCCATTCCCACGCCCGGTCACACGCGCGGCTCAACCGTGTTGCTTTATAAAGATAAGTTCCTCTTCACCGGCGATCACCTCGCGTGGTCGCCCGCGCGCGAGACGCTCACGGCATTCAGCAGCGCGTGCTGGTATTCGTGGGATGAACAGATTCGCTCGATGGAGAGATTGCTCGACTATCGGTTCGAGTGGGTGTTGCCCGGTCACGGTCGCATTCACCACGATTCGGCTGACGCCATGCACTCGCACCTCGCAAGCTGCGTCGAGTGGATGAAGCGGGTCGCCTGAGAACGGTAGAGCGCTCCTCAGCTTCGCGCCTTCGCGCCTTCGCGAGAGAAATCATCCTCACGCAAAGCCGCAAAGGCGCGAAGCTGTTTCAATTTAGCTCTTGAGTTTCTTTCGGGTTCGTGAGGTCGCGCGCCAGCACAGTAGGGCGATGAACACCGCGCCGAACGTCGCTGCCGTCGCCCGAGTAGATGCTGCCGCCGCGACAAAGACCGAACTCTGCGTGACCAAAGCATTCGCTTCCTTGTCGCCTTCGCTTGTGTGACCACCGCGCGGCACGTTCCCCCTTGCGCTCGTGGTCGCGACTTTGAAATCGCGCGCGGGCGTCTGCGGCGCGTCAGTGACGGCGAAGAGTTGATCGCCCGTGAGGTACATGCGGCGCATCTCTTCGAGGTTGAAGGGGCGCGCGCCGCGCCGTCCGAAGACAGCAAGCTGGTTGCCGCTCTCATCCACGGCGCGGTCGCGGTCGAGACCCTTCGAGACAGCGAGTGCCGCGCCCTTCGTGCGGTAGGTCGCGATGAGGCGCGGCTCCGGGCGCGGACTAAAGCCCGCGTAGGTCGGCATCGTTTCGGGATCGGTGAGCTGTAAAACTTTGAGACCGCCCAGCCCGTCGGCGACGTAGGCGTAGAGACTCGCGTTCGTCATCGCGACTTTGACTTGATGCGCATCGCTGATTGTGCCATTCGCGTTGAAGGTCTGATCGAGTCGCGGCTGTTCGGGTCGCTCGACGTTGATGATCGCAACGCCTTCGCGTCCGTCGGCGACGTAGGCGTAAGTCCGCGCCACGTAAACGTCGCGCGCGTGATTGAGCTTCACCGTCGCGACTTCAACCAGACGCGCCTGTTCGGGCACGGTCACGTCAACGACTTGCAAGCCTTCGTCATCCGCGACGAAGGCATAGCGGAACTGTACGGCAACAGCTCTGGGATTGCGGAGCGGAATCTGTTTGACGACCGCAGGCTTGAGCGGATCGTTGATGTCTATGACGACGAGGGCACGGTCGGTCGTGATGTAGGCGTGCGTGCCCGCAATCGTGATGTTGTTCGCGCCGTTTAAAACACCGTCGGGATTCCACGTCAGCGCGCGCTTCAGATAATTGTTGAGCGGGTCGCCATCGAGAAGCGTCGCCGCACCGACAAGTATCAAGCCTTCATCACGGTCTGCGACGTAGAGGTAGCCGTAGAGCGGGTGAATGGGCTGCTCCTGATTTTCGGGCAGCCGCGTGCGCGCCGGATCAACCGCGAGCGTCGAGGGCGCGGCGACGGCGGCGGCGTATTTCGTCTTGACCCAGAAGCGTTGACCGAAGCGCGAGACGGGCGCGGTCGTGATGCGCTCAGAGAAGCCTTTGTGATCGATCTCCGCTACGTCATAGACGCGAAGCCCACCTTCACCCGCAGCGACATAGGCGTACTCGCCGCGCAGTTGCACCTGCAAAACTTTCGGGTTGCCCTCGTGCTCGTATGCGGTTTTCAGCTCGCGTCCGCCCTCAACGAATTTTTTGTAGTCATCCGGGTAAGCGAGCTTGTGCAAGGTGCTGCCAAGAACCGCCTGCGGCTCGTCGTGCTCTGTAACGACGACGGCTTCGAGCGCGTCGTCAGCGGCGACGTAGGCATAGCGACCCATGAAGTTGACAAAGTTCGTGCCCTGCATGAGGAGCTGCGCCATCCACGCATTGTTGTCGCCCTCACGTGAGACGTGGCAATCCGTGCAGCCCTTCGTCTCCTTCGCGCGGACGGTGTGCGGGACGTGTGTGGAGAACGACTGACCCGCGAAGCCTTCCGCTGAGACAGTCTGCTGCTGCGAATAAATCCACTCGCGGTTCTGGTTTTGCGAGCTGACGAGAATCGCCGAGCGCGAGGCGGCGGGCGCGACGCGGTTGCCCGTCACAGTGCCGTCGCGTGCGAGCATGTAAACGTCGTCGCGCAATACTTGATAGTTGTAGGTCGTGTAGTTGCGAGAGTCGCCGCCTTCGTTGTGGCGGTTGGGCATCTTGCGGTTCGCCTGCATCGAGAGGTGGCAGCCGAAGCAGCTCGTCATCCATGAAGAGTGGCAGGCGAAGCATGTCATCTGCTTTTCCGCGTGCGCCAGCTCTTCATCCTTCGCGGGCACGTCGCCCCAAGTCTGATTGTCGCGGCGCACAGTTTTGGCGTAGCGCGATAGCTCGTTGTAGTCGCGTGAGGCGGGGTTGATCGTGTCAACAGTCTGCTTGACGCGCCACCAGCGACCGGGCTCGACCAGAGAGTTCTGCGTGATCTCGCCCTGCTTCAGCTCGACCGTCGTCTCTTTGCCGTTGGCGTCCTTCACTTTTTTCTTTAACCCGGCGGCAGGCGCAAGCTCGAAGACGGGAATCTTGTTGCCGTCCGCATCAATCGCGTAGAGGTTGCGCGTGATGTCTTTGACGCCGGAGCGCGGTGCGCGTAGGTTGCGACCCTTCTCTTCGTCAACAAGCTTACCGTCTTTGACGCCTTGCCCGGCGGCGAAGCCGGAGGTGACGAGTCGCCCGCGCTCGCGGATCGTGCCGTGGCAATCTTCGCAACTGATCTCGACGGCGGCGCGCGGCTCGTTGTAGATGATGCCCGTGCCGTGCGCGTCCTGCCGGAAGTGGCAGTCAACGCAGTGCATCCCTTTTTCGAGATGTATGTCTTTGAGGTGGACGGGCGCGCCCGCCACTTGCGACTTGTTCTTCAACTCGAAATTGTCTTCGTCGCGGAAGGCGACGGCGCGACCGAGCGCGTCGGCGTTCGCGTCGGCGACGGGTTTATCGTCGGCGTCGAGCAGGCGACCTTCGCGGTCGCGTTTGAAGACGGCGCGAAAGAGCCAGCCGTGACCGTGGAAGTCCGCGAGCTGTATGCGCTTGAAGCTTTGATTGACCGCGCCGAAAGGCTCGCCGGCGCGGACGATGAAATCTTCAGGCGAGAGGCGATCGGAAAATTTTCGCTCAGACCACAAACCTTTGAGGCTCGCGGCTTCCGGGTTGCGGTTGAGCTTCTCCTGTTCCTCGTCCGCCGTGGGCGTGTGTTGATCCGTGCGGTAGAGCTTGTCGCCGTCTGTCTCGTTGTCCCACCAGATCATGCCCGTGTAGGTGGCGACCATGTTTGTGCCGGGGTGCATGTGACAGACCATGCACTGCGAGGTCGGGATCGAGTTCGTCAGGCGATGCCGGATCGGATGACCCGGCTCATCTTTCGGAATCTGCGTGTCGGTCGAAGCGGACGTGCCCATATTTCCGAAGCGCGCGTATGAGCCTGCATTAACCGCGCTGCGGTCGTTCGCATAGACGACGTGGCAGGCGGCGCAGCCCGAAGAGCGGAAGTCGCCGGGATGATCGTTCGTGCCGAGATGGTTGAGCGTGGGATCGAGCAGACGGGTTTTTTGCAGACCGAGATAGACCGGGTCTGTGCGATTGTTTGTGCCGAGACCGCGCGGGCTCAAGCCCTTGTCGGGTTTGCCGGGGTCTTCTTCGCGGTTCGGCAAGCCCACTTCAAAACGCCCCTTGCCGCCCCGCTCGAAGACGCGCAAGAGGTTGCCGGGCTGCGAGATTTCCCAGCGCGGGATCGGATCGAGAAAAGGTAGCCAGCCCTTCGCGAGCGTCTGCTCTTTAGTCGGCTGGGGAGCGGTAAGCAGCCGCGCGGGCGCACCCGTTTCATTCGTGTACGCTTCGCCAAAGCGTGCGTCCTTCGCGGGGAAGCCGCCGTTGTTGTAGAGCGCCGCGCCCCAGAGCATCGCGCCGTGGCGCATCATGCTCGTCTCGTTGGCGGCGACCTCTGTCTCGTGACACGCGCCGCAAGTCTTGCGCGCGACGCGAAGGTCAGCCGGGTTGATGAAGCGGACATACTCCCAGCTCTCGCGGTTCAGCAGTGTGAGCGTGCGCTCAGGATTCGCGCTCGTCGGCTTGCCCGCGCGCTTCCACTCGTCGGGGAAGCGCGAGTGGACGTGCGCGTCTTCTTTCGTCTTGGCAGCGGGGTTTCCGCCGTGGCAGTACGAGCAAGAAAGGTTCTGTCCGTCGCGATCATTTTTGTCGAGCTTGCCCGTACCCGTCTGATGCATCGGCTCGATCTGAGAGTGACACGAGACGCAGCCTTCGGGCGTGGGCTGCGGCGTGGGCTGCGACTGCGTGACAGGCGTTTCGCGAGCGTTGAGCGGAGCCGGATCGCGTCGCCGATCTCGTAGGGGCAGGGCTCGTCCCTGCCCGCCGCGCGTCAGCGTGGGCGAAGGTTCACGATCATCAGGCGTTGAAAGAGTGTGGGCGGTTTGAGCGACCGTGCGGTCGCTGCGGGCAGGGACAAGCCCTGCCCCTACAATCGTGCTGGATGCGACGCTGCGCCAGGCGGACAGCACGGAGAGCGCGGCTGCTAGGATGACAGCGCAGAGCTTAAGTCGTTCAGCCTTGCCGAGCCTTCGCATGATGATCGTTCCCGTAGCGTCCTCTTTCGTCAGACTCAAAAGATAAACTTCATCTGGGCGAAGATCGAGTAGAGCGGCTTACTCGGGTTGATGATGACGCCGTCCGACGAACAGAAGTCGGGCACGGGGCAGTTGCGCGTCGCGTCTGTGTAGATGTCGCGGAAGCCTCGGCCGGGTTTGAGCGTCGATGCGCCGAAGGCGAACTGGATGTTGTTGATGAGCAGCGGGCGATAGACGATGCCGAGGCTTATGTCCCAGCCGATCTCTTTGCGTATGCTGTTCTGATGGAGCAGGTATTCGAGCGACTCTGTGCGGTTGAAGCGCAAATAATTCACGTTGAAGATTGCCTTGATGCGCTGCGTCAGTTCGGCGTCAACGCCGCCGTTCGCGATTGTGATGCCGGGGTTGACGAAGTTCGCCTGCCCCTGCGTCTTGCTGCTGCGCAAGCTAGGCAAAATGCTGTTGGGCTGGACGAGACCGACCGCCGTCTGCGTGAGCGGGATGCCGACACGGTTCCAGAAAGAGAATTGACCGCCGACGAAATTCGGATCGTCGAGGATCGCGTCGAAGCCGGTCGCCACTCCGTCGGTCGGGTTCTTGTCGCCTGAAGCGTAGAAGGCTGAGAGACGAAAGCGCATGAAGTCGCGATCCGTCGAGACTTCCGCCGCGCCCATCTGCGCGCGCACGCGCTCGAAGCGACCGGCGATGGGGTTGCGCGTGTCCTCGCCGAGCGCGAAGTAGTAAGAGCCGGTCAGGTTCAGACGGTTGATGTGCCCGTCTGTGTTCAAGCCGAGATAGCCGACACGGACGGCGTGCGGTCGCGCATCGCCGACAAGCGCGGGTCGGACGAGGAAGCCGTTGCGGTCGTACTCAACCGAGCGGCGGTCGTCGTTGAATGCGAACGTGAACTGACCCGTGAAGCCTTTGCGTATGAAGTCCTGACGGTAGAGGTTGAAGAGATAGACGTTCTGCTGGCGACGGTCGAAGCGGTTGAGACCGCTGTTGGTGTCCTTCTCAAGCTGCGCGAAGTAGGCGAGGTTGAAGTTGTAGCGGTTGTTGCCGAAGCCGCCGAAGACGCGCGCGCCGAGGTTGTTGTCGGTGTAGAGGAAGCCGCGGAAGTCTGAGACGAATGGCTGGATGCCTGCGCGCACCGAAAGAAAGTCGAAGTTCGCGTTCGTGTCTTCGAGCTTGACCTCGGCGAAGGCTTCCTCGAAAGAGAAGTGCGTGTCGGTGCGTGTCGTGCCGCGACGCGGATCAATATCAATGATGCCAACCTCGCGCGCGCGGACGTAATTCGGAAGGCTGAACGTCGGCGAGAGCTTGATCGCCCAGTTGCGCGGGCGGAAAGTCGTGTCGCCGTGGAATAGCTCGATGGAGAATTGGAGCGTGTGCGAGAGGGCGAGCACTTCGGGCTTACCGAAGAAATCCGCGCTGCCCGGTCGCGCGCTGTTGACGTTTGAAGGCAAGGGCGTCCGCCGCTGCTCGACCGAGAGCGTGTCCGACGCAGATAAGATCATGAAGACCTTGTTGCCGAAGATCGGATAATCGCCTTTGAGTTGATTCTGGTGGTAGGGGTCGTACCAGCGACCGCGCTTGAAGGGGATGTCGCGCCCGCGCGCGCCCGCGTCGCCGTAGCGGTCGTATTCGGGGAAGGTGATGCGCCAACGGTCACGCGATTCGCGTATGCGCGGATCGTCCGGCGGCGCGCTCTCGACCGTGCTCGCGCCCGCCGCGCCGAGCGGTTTTTCATTCGCGGTCGGATCAACTATGCGTGCGGCGTTTGCTTCAACCTTCGGCGCAGCCTTCAGCTCAATCTCGACCGCGCTGTCTTTACCCATCGCGACGATGATGTTCTCGCGGTCGAAGCGTTCCGAGCCGGGCGTGACGACGAGAATGCGGTACGCGCCCGCGCGAAGCTTGAAAGAGAATTGCCCGTTAGGGGAAGTGCGCGTCGTCGTCCGGCGCGACGTGACCTGATTGATCGCCGTGACGAGCGCGCCGGAGACGGGAGTCTTAGACGCGCCGTGGACAGTGCCGGTAATGCGCCCGTTCCGTTGTGCGAGTGCGGGCTGGGGGATGAGCAGGAGTGAAAGCGCAACGAGGCACGCG
>JAVXVR010000409.1:0-9960 GCA_032230165.1 Acidobacteriota bacterium
AGGGTCAAGAATAAAAATTTTGCTGTGCCATCCATTATGGAAGCTGATAGAGGAGCTTGCGAGAGGTGATAAACAACCGCCAGAAAAGATAAAAAACGATCTTAAAATTAGCCTCAATATTGTAGAAAATTTATGGAAGCGCCTTAGTGATGGTGGAGAGGGATATCCGGGAGAAATAGAAGTAAAGCTCTACCAGGAACTTGTTCAGTATGCTTATCATAGAACCCAAATAATTGGTCGTGGTGACGATAAGATGTATATCGGAATGTATTTCTCAGGGAAACAAGGCTATCGCTCACCCCTGTTTGAAGTTCATGATAAATCAATCCAGCAGGAATTTGAGGAACACTTTGACAATGTCTTCAAATCTGCCGAGTATCTTCTCTTTTATCCTCGCAGTGGTATCGGCAAAAGTTTTAATGAGAAAATCTATCATGAAGCAATAAGTGTTCTTCAAGACACTCATAAGAATTAGCTGGGGTTGGTTTAATAACATTGGATTCGTAGCCACCTGTGCGGCCTAACAACGGCATGCACCCGACGCCCCTTCAGCGTGCCTCTCATGTTCGTTATGTGGGGGCGCGGGTGATGCCGGGCGTTGAACGCATGTGTTATGTCGAATGCGATGAATGACAAGGTGGCAATACCTGCTCGGAAGGAGAGTCTTATGCGTATCGTCAGGAAAAGATTTACGATCAGCCTCGTTCTGGTAGCCTCATTGTTGCTGCCGTCTGTCACGTTGGCTCAAGGCACAACCGTGCCAACTCGCGACTGGTCTGGACTGAGAACAGTCCCGTCTGGAAGCAAGCTCGTCGTCAAGCTAAAAAACGGAAAGACCGTCGAGGGGAACTTGAGCGGCGTCTCCGACGCTGCGTTGTCTGTGTCCGTCAGCAACAACTCCGTGGACTTAAACCGGGATGATGTTCTACGCGTCTATCAGGTCGGCGGGAAATCGGCTAAGAACGCGACCTTGATCGGCGCGGCGGTGGGCGCGGGCGCGGGCGCGGCAGTCGGCGCGGCGGGAGGTGACAGCGACGGTTTCGCTCCCACCAAGGGACAACTGGCTGCGGGTCTTGCCGTGCTTGGGGCTGGCGTCGGAGCGCTCGTCGGGTTCGCGGTTGGAAAGAGCGGTCATAAACGCGTGCTCATCTACGAGGCGAAGTAGACGCAAGAGTAGTCCGGCTCGTGAGTGAGTCTCTAAGGCAGACCGGAGCGTAAAGCGAAACTTTCTATGGGAACGTCTTGGGTGGCGATGTGCGTCCTTCTCCCCTTCCTCTGCGCGACCGTCGGCGGGCAGAGCGCGCGAGATAAGTCGTCAGCCGTGACGGCGTTGTTTCGTGAGTTCGACCGGCGCGACGTGCCCGGCGCGAGCGTGCTCGTCGTGCGGCGTGGCAAGGCGGTCTTCGAGCGCGCGTTCGGGATGGCAAACCTCGAAGAGCGCGTTGCCGCGACGACCGCGACGAACTATCGCCTCGCGTCCGTGACCAAGCAGTTCACGGCGATGTCGATCATGCTGCTCGCGGAGCGCGGGCTACTCTCTTACGAGTCGAAGCTGACGGACTTCTTCCCAGACTTCCCCGCTTACGGCAAACGCATCACCGTCCGACAACTGTTGACGCACACTTCCGGGCTCGCCGACTACGAAGACCTCATCCCTGCCGGGACGACCGTGCCGCTCAGGGACAAGCAGGTGCTCGCGCTGCTCAAGACGCAACACGACACAGTCTTCCCGCCCGGCTCGCGCTTCCAGTACAGCAACTCCGGCTACGCCACACTCGCGCTCATCGTCGAGAAAGCGTCCGGCATGTCGTTCGCAGAGTTTTTAAGGAAGAACATCTTCGCACCGCTGGGGATGCGTGAGACGCTCGCCTACGAGCAAGGCATCTCGTACGTACACAAGCGCGCCTACGGCTACACGACGACGGAAAATGGATTTCGCCGCAACGATCAGAGCCTCACCAGCTCGGTGCTTGGCGACGGCGGCATCTATTCGTCGGTCGAAGACCTTTACAAGTGGGATCAATCGCTCTATACGGAGAAGCTCGTGAGCCGCGACACGCTCAAGCGCGCGTTCACGCCCGCCGTCGCTTCCTCCGATCAAGCGGGCGCGTCTTACGGCTTCGGCTGGTACGTCGAAAACTATCGCGGGCTGAGCACCGTCTGGCACTACGGCAGCACGGTCGGCTTCCGCACAGCCATCATTCGTTTCCCCGAAGAGCATCTCACCGTCGTCGTCCTCATCAACCGCGACAACGTGGACGCGCACGAGCTGGCGCGCAAGGTCGCAGACCTTTACCTGTTCGACGCCAAATGAAGCGCGCGCGACAGACGCGCCGCTGCGAAACAAGTCCCGCGCGCCCCTTACACATAATGCGCGGGGGCGCGATATAATCTTTTCAGACGATCAAGCTGAATCTTTCATCCGTTGAGGCGCGCCTGCCGTCGCCGCCACAGACGGACGTGTGTTGTCCGCGTGAGCGAGGGGGAACGGATGAGCGAGCGAACGGGTGCTTTGAATCAGGCGCAGGGAGAGCGTGCGGAGACGGCGACGAGACTACAGCACTCCTTGCGCGCCCTGCGTCACAGAAACTTCCAGCTCTTCTTCGGCGGGCAGTTGATCTCTCTGACGGGCACGTGGATGCAGTCTGTGGCGCAGTCTTGGCTGGTCTATCGGCTGACGGGCTCGGTTATGCTGCTCGGCTTCGTCGGCTTCGCCGGACAGATTCCCGTCTTTCTGCTCGCGCCCATTGGCGGCGCGGTCGCCGACCAGCGCAACCGCCACCGCATCCTAGTCGCGACGCAGGCGTCAGCGATGCTGCTCGCCTTCGCCCTCGCCGCCCTCACGCTCTCCGGGCACATACAGGTGTGGCATCTCTTTGCCCTCGCCGCCGCGCTCGGTCTCGTCAACGCCTTCGACATCCCCGCGCGCCAAGCCTTCGTCGCGGACATGGTGGGCAGAGACGATCTCATCAACGCCATCGCCTTGAACTCCTCGATGGTCAACGGCGCGCGCATCGTCGGACCCGCCGTAGCGGGGATACTTGTCGCGTCGGTCGGCGAGGGCTGGTGCTTCCTGATCAACGCCGTGAGCTACGTCGCCGTCATCACCGGGCTGTTGATGATGAAGATCACGCGGCACGTGCGCGTGCCGCTGCCCGGCTCGGCTCTCTCGAACATCGCCGAAGGGTTCTCGTTCGTCGCGCGCACCGCGCCCGTGCGCGCGCTGCTCATCCTGCTCGGTCTGATCAGTCTGATGGGGATGCCCTACGCCGTGCTGATGCCGATCTTCGCGGATCAAATTTTACATGGCGGCGCGAGCGGGCTGGGGATGTTGATGGGCGCGTCGGGCGCGGGCGCGCTCGTCGGCGCGTTGAGCCTCGCGCTGCGACGCGGGATGCGTGGCTTGGGTCGCTGGGTCGCGCTCTCGTCCGCCGGTTTCGGCGCAAGCCTGATTCTGTTCTCGCTCTCGCGCTCGTTCTGGCTTTCGGCGGCGCTGCTCGTCCCCGCCGGGTTCTCGATGATGATCCAGATGGCTGCGTCGAACACGCTCATACAGGCGATGGTGCCCGACAAGTTGCGCGGGCGCGTGATGGCGGTCTATTCGATGATGTTCATGGGCATGGCTCCCATCGGCGCGCTGCTCGCGGGTGTGCTCGCCAACCGTCTGGGCGCGCCGCACACGGTCGCGCTCGGCGGCGCGGTCTGCATCGCGGGCGCGATACTCTTCGGTCTGCGACTGCCCGACTTGCGCGACGAGGCGCGACAGATCATCGTCGCGCTCCAGATGTCGAGCGGCGCGCCCGCCGAAGAGGTGACGGGCGAAGGCGCGGTCGTCGCCGCGCGCGATTAACGCGCTCGCATCGCACGGCGAGAGTCGCCCCCTTTATCGCGCGCCGCGTGCGCCGTGTTAAGATTCTCGCCAGCTACCATCCGAACATCATTCGAGGGAGACAAACGATCATGCTTAAAGAAGGCGACAGCGCGCCCGACTTCACGTCGCGCGACGCGCAAGGGAATCAAGTGAAACTCTCAGACCTACGCGGTCAGAACGTCGTGCTCTACTTCTACCCGAAGGACGACACGCCCGGCTGCACGAAGGAGGCTTGCAGTTTCCGCGACGCGAGTTCCATCTACGAAGGCGAAGGGATCAAAGTCTTCGGCGTCTCGCTCGACGACGAGCAGTCGCACCAGCAGTTCGCGGAGAAGTACAAACTGCCGTTCACGCTCCTCGCCGACACCGATCACTCGGTCTCTGATGCCTACGGCGTTTACGGCGAGCAGACATGGGGCGACAAGAAGTTCATGGGCGTCGCGCGCAAGACTTTTCTGATCGATAAGGAAGGCAAGATCAAAAAAGTCTTCGACAAGGTCAACGTCGAGCAGCACGCCGACGAAGTGCTCGCAGCCTTCAAAGCATAGTGAGACGAGCCCTGTCCCTACAGTCTCGGTTTATCTATCACATTGTTTTGTAAGTCGCTTCACGCGCGGCGTTCGAGCGTGAGTTGCGCGATGGTGCGCAGCAACGCGGTCGGGTGTTCGATTGTGTCGAGTGCGGCGGAGGCTTCGTCGTAAACCGTGTGGGCGTGGGCGCGCGCGGCTTCGAGACCGTGGAGCGCGGGGTAGGTGGCTTTGCTGGCGCGCGCGTCCTTGCCGGGCGTCTTGCCAATGTCCTCAGCCGAAGCGGTCACGTCGAGCAGATCGTCCGTAATCTGGAAGAGCAGACCGAGCCGCGCGGCGTAACGCGTGACGGCTTCGAGTTCTTCCTCACTCGCGCGCGAGATGATCGCGCCGCAGCGCGCGGCTGCCGTGATCATTGCGCCGGTCTTGAGCTGATGAATGAGTTCAAGCTCCGCCGCCGTCACACCTGCGCGCGACTCTGCGGCGAGATCGAGACCCTGACCCGCGACCATCCCGGCGGGCGTCCCCGCCGCGCGCGCCAACTCTGCGACGACGCGCACGCGCGCGATAGCGTCGAGTTCTTCGTCTTCGGCAATCGTCTGGAAGGCGAGCGACTGCAAGGCGTCTCCGGCAAGTATAGCGGTCGCCTCGCCGAAGCGGACGTGACAGGTGGGTCGCCCGCGACGCAGCTCGTCGTCGTCCATCGAGGGCAGATCGTCGTGGATGAGCGAGTAGGTATGGACAAGCTCGAAGGCGCACGCGGTCGCAAGTAAACTTTCGCGGCGCGCGCCGAAAGTTTCACCCGCCGCTAAAACGAGCGCGGGACGCAGACGCTTCCCGCCTGCGAACAGGCTCCAACGCACCGCCGCGTGCACCGACGTGGGCGCGACCCCATCGGCGGTAACGTGTCGGTCAAGTCTCTCGTCAACGACTGTGCGGGCGCGAGACAAAAATGCGCGTGCCGCTTCGACCGTCGCCTCCGCGCGCGGCGCGACCCGCTCAGAAGACGGTCTCATCTTCTCCCTCATCCGCCTCATCTGTGAAGCTCGCGCGACCGAGTTCCCCGTCGCCGAGCGCGGACGCGAATGTACGCCCGTCGTTGTCTTGGAGCAACACCTCGATCCGCCGCTCCGCCTCGCCGAGACGCTCCTGACACTCGCGCGAGAGCCTGACGCCTTCCTCAAACAGCTCCAGACTTTTTTCGAGCGGCAGCTCGCCGCGCTCAAGCTCCCTCACGATCTTTTCCAATGCCGCGAGCGACGACTCGAACGTCTGACTCTGCGATACAACCTTCTTCATTTTCATCTTATTTCCGAATCTGATGGAGTCACGATCTCGATCTCACCTGCCGAGCGCCGGAAGCCCGCGCGACAAATTATCCGCGATGCGCGAGGCTAACTCGTCGCTCTGCACCGAGACGACGCGCCAACGCTCGCCCCCGCCGCTGCGCTGAAGCGTCAACACGACGGGCTGTGCGTTCGACTTGAACGCGACCTGCCCCAAGTCGCCGTCCTCTTTAATCTCGTCCGCCGCGAAACGCGCGCCGAGCGCGGTCACGAAGAACGGGTAGCTGTCCGCATGGCTCGCCACGCCCTGTTTGATCCCCTGAATCAGCGCGTCGCGCACCGCCTCGCGCGCACCCGGTATGAGCACGCCCGCGTTTGCCTCGACGTAGCGGCGCACAGACGCGGGCACTTGCGTCTGCCCGTTCGGCTGCGCCGGCGTCTGTGCGCGCTCCGAGATTTTCGCGACGACCTGCGGCACGAGGCTCTGCGTCACCTGATCGATGTCAACAAGTTGATCGACCGCCTGCCGGTCGCCCCGCGCAGCCGCATCGACGAGTAGCGCGAGCGAGTAAGCCGGAGTTTTTTTGTAGGACTGATACCAGACGCCGACGCCGACGAGCGCGGCGACGAGCATCACGCCGACGATGATCGCGCCGAGCGCGATTTTGCGCCGCCCGCCCTTAGACAGTCGCCGCCTGCGACGCGGCACGCGTGCCGTGCGGTCGCGTTCGCCCCGCCCCGCGCGACGCAAGTCTTCGATATCAACGACGATGCGACTGCGCTTGCGCTCCTTGGCGCGCCTCCCGCGCTCGGTTGACATCAGCGCGCGCCCTCCACTTCCTCGACGCGACAGCGCAACGCACCTTCGGCGAGACGCACGCGCACGCGATCATTCGCTCGCACCTCACGCGCAGCGCGCAGAGTCTTCCCCGCCTCGTCTTCGGCGACGGCGTAGCCGCGAATAAGCACGGCGAGCGGAGAGAGAGCGTCGAGCGAGGCGGCAATGATGCCGAAGCGAGCGCGCGAGGCTTCGAGGCGCGAAGCCGCCGCCGCGTCGAGCGTCGAGCGCGCGAGCGCGAGCCGCGTCCGTGCGCGTTCCGCCCGCGCGAGATTGCGTTCGGGCGAGAGCCTGCACGCCGCGTCGTCCAGACGCTTGCGCGCACGCTCGCGCACGCGCGCGATCAACTTCTCCAAACGGTGCGACAACGCGACCGTCTCGCGCGCGGCGTCGCGCAGGCGCACGCGCACGTCGTCGAAGGCGGGCGACATGGCGGCTTCCTGCATCCGCGCGCGCTCGCCTACAAGCCGGTAGCTGATCGAGCGGACGAGATCGCGCGTGAGCGCGGCGACTGTAGCCGTCACTTCGTCCTCACGCGCGGCGACGAGTTCGGCTGCCGCCGAAGGTGTTGCGGCGCGCACGTCCGCCGCGAAGTCCGCGATGGTGAAGTCCGTCTCGTGCCCGACCGCAGAGATGACAGGGATCAGCGAAGCACGTATGGCACGCGCAACCTCTTCCTCGTTAAACGCCCAGAGGTCTTCCGCAGAGCCGCCGCCGCGTCCGACGATGATCGCATCGATGCCATCACCCACGCGTCCCGAAGCAAGCGCGGCGCGGTGGTGCGCGTTGAGCCGCGCGATGGCGCGCACGATCTCTCCGGCTGCGCCCTCGCCCTGCACACGCACGGGAACGAAGAGCACGTTGACGGTGCGCGTGCGCCGGGCGATGACGCGCAGGATGTCGTGAATTGCCGCACCCGTGGGCGACGTGACGACGCCGACGCGGCGCGGAAGGAGCGGAAGCCCGCGCTTGAGTGACTCGTCGAATAGTCCTTCCGCCGCGAGGCGTTCGCGCATCTGCTCGAAGGCGACGCGCAGCGCACCCGCGCCGACGGGGTCGAGCCCTTCGACGACGAGTTCGTAGTCGCCGCGCGGCGCGTAGACGGTGAGTCGACCGCGCACACGCACTTGCAGACCATCCGTCGGGCGAAAGCGTATGCGCGAGTTCGCGCCGCGAAAGCAGGAAGCGCGAAGCTGCGAGCCTTCATCTTTGATCGTGAAATACCAGTGACCCGAAGCGGGCGCGCGGAAGTTTGATATCTCGCCCTCGACCCAGACGGATGCGAAGCGGTTCTCAAGCGCCCCGCGCACCTGCGAGGTCAGCTCCGAGACTGTGAGTGGTCGTCGCTCCGTCTCGTCGAACAAAGACATGAGCAGGGGGCTTTTCACACTGCGTATTGAAACACGAAGGGGGCGGGATGAAAAGTGAATCGCACGCGCGACGTGTTTACTGATCTAACTCGGCGCTCACGGCGCGGCGACGTTGACGGCGGGGCTGAGGCGCACGGTCGCGCCTTCGCGGTTGACGCGGACGCGGACGCGCTGAGCGGAGGCGGCGTCGGTCGCGGTGGAGGCGTAGCTAACGGTGTAGGAGGTGCGCAGTTGTGCGACGACATCATCGTAGGCGCGCTGCAATTCGTCGAGGCGCGTGACGGGGTAATAGACGCCGCCGGAAACTTCGGCGAGCTTGCGCCCCTCGGCGTCCGCGCGCGAGGTCAGGGTGAGAAAGCGGTTGCGCACGGGGTCTGCGGTGTCGGTGGCTTCCCTGCCGACCGAAGCGGGGATGAGACCCGAAGGGATGTAGAGCGGGTAGATAAGCGCGCCGGATTCGACCGTCGCTTCGAGGACGTTGTTGAAGGGGATGAACGAGCGGTTGTCGTCGCCGTCGGAGAGGACGACGATTGCCGTGCGCTTGCCGCGCAAGGGGCGCAGCGTGTGGACGAGCGTGTAGGCGAGCGAGTCGTAGAGCGCGGTCGCGCCGCCTGCCTCGATCTCTTTGAGTCGCTCGGCGAGCAACTGCTTGTCGGTCGTGAAATCCGAGATGAGCTGCACGTCGTCGCGGAAGGAGATGATGGCGACGCGATCTTCCGCTCCGACGGTGTTGACGAAAGAGGTCGCGGCTTTGCGTATGAAGTCGAGCCGCTCTTCGACGCTCCCAGACACGTCGAGCAAAAGCACGAGGTTGAAGGGCGCGCGTGTGGTCGTGACCTCCGTCACCTCGCGCGACTGCCCGTTCTCTGTGATCAAAAAGTCCGAGGGCTTGAGCCCAGCGATGGCGCGACCCGCACGGTCGGTGACGCTCGCGTTCAGGCGCATGACCTGCGGCGCAACCACAGTCACTACGTCTTTCGCCTTCACTTCTTTCGTGATGACGGGCGCGCGCGCCGGCAAGGGAAGCGTGGCGGCATAGTCGCCGACGAAGCGCGGCACGACGCGGCGGATCGCCTCGATCAAGTCCTGATTGCCGCTGCGTATGATGGCGCGCGCCGCTTCGGTCAACTGCCGCTCGCGTAAGTCCGAGGGCACATTCGCCGCCTCCACGCCGAAGACGACGACGCCGCGCTCGGTCGTCAGATCGAGCGAGACGCGCTGCTCCCGTTTCGCCTTCTTGTCGCCGAGCTTGCCGCTCAACTCGAAGCGACCGCCGCGCTTCTCTTTGATCTTCCCCAGCTCGACCTCGCTGTAGAGGCGACCGCGGCTCGCCGTCCAACTGAAGTGATAGACGACGGCGTCGGTCGGCACATCAACGCGGATCGTGCCCGTCCCCGTGGAGGCTATGACTTCGGCGAGCGCGCCCGACACGTCAACCGCGCCGCTCGTCGTCTCAACTTTGAGGCGCGAGCGCGCGGGCACGACGAGCGTGAGATCAATGCGATCCTTTTCGGCGCGCGCGCGCGCGACTTCGATCTCGACGCGCCCGCCCGCAGCCTTCGAGATGACGTCCGCGTCCATTAGTGCCTTGCCCGGCGTCTCGGCTTTGAGCGTGACGGTCTTCACGTCCTCTTCCGGAGAGGCGGCGACGACCGTCACGCGCCCCGTGGAGTTCTTGACGACGATTTCGGCGCGTCCCGGCACGGGCAACTCGCGCCTGAGTCCCTGCGCCCCGACGGCTGACGCTGCCGCGCACACGAAGAGGCTCACGCGCAAAACTCTAAACGAAGTGGGAAGAAGTTTTGGGGCGCGCACGAAAGACGAAAAGGAAGGCAACGAGCGGCGTCGCATTGCGGCGTAATCTTGCCCGCCCCGCGCCTCGCAGGTCAAGGCGGGCGAAGTTGTGTAGAGTTTCGGGTCGTCAAATTGAGCGGGCGGGGGCGCGCAAATTCGGGGCGCGCTGGTGAACCGAAACGGGGTATGATTCATCAAAGATTAAGCCTCACGTTTTTGTCCGGCTCACAGTTAGACGTTAAAAGGAAATTGATCAACCACAAGAAAGAATCTT
>JAVXVR010000410.1:0-4939 GCA_032230165.1 Acidobacteriota bacterium
TGGCTCGTCGTCGGCTGTTGTCCGCCCGTCTGTTGCAGGCTCTGCCGCTGACGTGCGCTGCGCTGCTTGCTGCGCTTCGACTGCGCGACCGTGGAACACACGAAGCACAACATGAGCGCGCACGCCGCGAGCAGCGCGGCACGACCCGACAAATTTGAAGTTTTCAACATCGACTTTTCTTCTTTCATCAGAAATGTCCGTTGTCCGTTGTCCGTTGTCGCGATCTACAAAGTTGGCATCAGAATGGACAGCTCAAGTTCACCGCACAAAAACAACTGACGACGGACAACCGACAACGGACGGCTTTTATCTCCAATCGCCGACAAGGACGAACGGAGCCCAGTAGAACGGCGCGCTGTAGCGCTTGCCCGCGATCATCTGCTGCTGCGCGGCTCTCAGAGCGGCGGCGGGCGCGCGACCGTGGGCGGCGAGGTAACGCTTGTAGAAGTCGGGCATCAACTCTGCGGTCGAGCGGTCGGCGACCGACCAGAGCGAGACGCCCACGGTCGGCGCACCCGCGTACATGAAGGCGCGCGTCAGACCGATGACGCCCTCGCCGCGCTTCTCTTTGCCAAGACCCGTCTCGCACGCCGAAAGAATGACGAGCGGTGAGCCCAGACGCAGGTTGAAGACTTCATCGACGCGCAGGAAGCCGTCCGAGTCGGCGTCGCCGACGAGCGAGAGCGCAAGCCCTGTGAACTGCGGTCGCTGGGCGTCGAGGAGTCCGTGCGTCGCGAAGTGCACGATGCGGTAGTTATTTAACGGATGTGTGTGCAGGTTCGCCTCGCTCGCGTCGAAGTCGAGCCAGACATCTGTCGCTTCGCCGCCCGCGCGCGCGAGGCTGGCGATCTGCTCCGCCTCGCTACGCGTACCGGCGAGACGCACGAGCTTCAAGTTGGGCGACTTCAAATTCACCACGTCGCCGATGGCGCTCTGCAACGCCGCGCGCTGCGCTGAGTCGTCGTGCGACTTCAAGTTCTTGCCGCTCGCGCGCGCATCCTGTGGATCGAAGACCGGGTCGGCGACGACGAGCACGCCCCGCGCGCTCGCTGAGGCGACAGCAGCCGCGCGCGCCGAGCGCAATGCGGCGACGACCGACGCCGACGGCGCGTAGATGATCTCGTTCGTCTTGATGAGATATGGGAGCGAAGCGTAGTCCGCACCGTTCGGCGTGGTGACGAGCGCCTCGAAGGGCACGAAGTTGAGCGCGCCGTCGGCGACGACTAAGAGTCGCTTCGTGCCGACAACCTGTGCGGCGGGCGCGACCGTCATGTTGTAGAGCGCGTTGGCGGCGTTCGCGTAGGCGCGCACGACCTGCGGCGCGATGGCAGGTCCGCCGAGCACGAGCCCGCGCCCGGCGGCGGCAGACGTCAAGTCTTCGCCGATGCCGCGCTGCGCGTCAGCCGTGTCGATGCCCGCGATGGCGCGGCGCGAGCCCACCGGGACGAGTTGCTTGCGCAACTCCATCACCTGAGCTTCGATGATCGCGCGCGCGGGCAGGCGATAGAGCGTGAGCCCCTGCGTCGTCACGGCGAAGAGGTACGAACGCTCGCGCCCCACGCTGTATTCGACGAGCGCCGTCCCATCGTCCAAGACCTGCTGCTGCACCTCCGCGAGCGTGAGCGGCTGCGTGCGCACGAGCGCGCCGTAACGGGGACTTGCGACCCTGATCTGATTTTCGAGCGCGCTGTAATCGACGCTCAGCTTCTCTAGCTCGGCTTCGAGCTTCGCCACCGTCTGCTGCGGCGTGGCGGCGTTCGCTGCTGTCGCATTCGGCGTGCTGACGCCTCGCAAGAGGTCTGCGATCTCCTGCTGGCGCGCGAGATTGTCGGCGCGACGCGCGAGCAAGTCTGCGGGGACGCCTTCGGTGATCTCTGCGCGCGCCTCACCGATGAGATCGAGCAGTGCGCGCGCGCGTCCCTGCTCCGCCGCGCGAAACGATTCGGCGGCGTAAGCGAGTTGGCGACCCGCAAGCGGGCGCGCGTCGAGCAAGGCGTGCGCCGTCGCTTGACCGGCGGGCGCGGGCGGCGCGGCGAGCGCCGACTCGGCGAATGCCGAGGTCGCGTCGTCGAAGAGATCATGTGTGGTCGCGAGGAAGTCTGCGCGCGCCTCGCCGCCACGCAGGCTTCCCGAACAAAGTGTCTCGACGGTCGCGAGCGCGGCGCGGAAAGCCTTCAGCGCGTCTTCGCGCTCGCGCGCGGCGGCTGATAGATCGCGCTCCTGCTGCGACTGTGCCCAGAGGCTCTTGCCCAAGCCACGCTGCGCCGCCCACGTCAGCTCCAGCCGGTTGTCCTTCTGCGCGCCTTCGAGAGCCTGCGTGTAGAGGCGCGCGGCGTCCGCAAAACGCCCCTCGCCGAGCGCGATGTCGCCGAGATTCGTGCGCGCGACGGCGCGAAACAAACGCGCGACGTTTAAGTTCCCGCTCGGCGACTTCTCGTCCGAAACATTGAGGACGTTTTCGTAGTGCGTGCGCGCCGCGCCCAACTGGTTCGAGTCGTAGTCGGAGCGACCCCTGCCCATCTCGCCGAAGACGTAAGAGACGAAGAAGCGATAGAGATCGAAACACGCGCCGGGGTTCGACGGCACGCCGTGCGCGCGCGCCGCATCGCCCACGTGCCCGGCGGCGAGCGAGCCCGCCCCTGCGCCCTTCGCCTGCAACGCGACCTTGTAGGGCTGGTTGAGATCGGACGGATCGACGTTGATCTGTAACGGCTCGAAGCCCTTCGCATTGAGCGTCAGCTTGAGCGTGTGCGTCAAATGGATCGGGTCCATTAGGATCGAGCCGTCCACGTTCGTGACGTGCTCGCAGTCGCACTTGAGCCCGTTCTCGCCGCGCTCCGATTCGAGCTTCGCCTTCACGCCCTTAACGGGGTTGCCGTCCTGATCGACGACGTGCAAGTCCATGCGCACCGAAGGCGAACGGCTATTCGTCGGACCGTGTCCGAGCGTCGGTTGGTTCGGCGTGTTGTTCGCGCTGTTGTTGTTGTTCGGCGAAAACGCGGGGCACGCGGCGAGACTCAGCGCCGCGCTCACGGGCAGAAACGCCGCTGCGTCACGACGACGATTATTGTCGCCGTCCGGCGCGGGCATGCCCGCAGCGTTGTTGCCGCCGCTGCACTGGTTCATGCGCGCGAAGGCGTCGCGTGCCGCGTCCGGCTCGCCGTTGAGGTAGTGCGTCTCGCCGATCTTGACAAGCATGAGATCGGCGTTCGACTGCTCGCGGCGACCACAGAAGGCGTCGAACGCGCTCTGGTAGTTGTCGAGCGCCGTCTGGTATTGACCGTAGCGTTGATAGATATCGCCGATCTGATCGCGCGCAGCGGCTGCGCCGTCGGCGTCGCCCGTCTGCGTGTAGAGCGCGAGCGCGTTCTGGAGCAGCGGCAGGGCTTCGTCGGCGCGGTTGCGGCGCAACATCGCCTTGCCGCTGTTGAGCGCGGCGGCGGCTTGTTGCGCGAGCGCGCTGTCGGCGGGCGGCGCGGGCTCTATGTTTTCAACGCGAACTGAGGCGTGGCTGACTGAGGCGACAAGCAGGAGCGCAGCCACGACAAGCGAGAGCAGTTGGCGTTCAGGGCGTCTGTGCATTAATGCCTCCGCGAACAATGCGGCAAGTCAAGAGTAGGTGGCACCACGGCGAGCGGTCATCGAGCCTTGCTGGGGCAGGGAGAACCTTGAGCCTGCAAAATTTACCACAGACGAAACGGCATCGTCCAACCACTCGCCCGTTCACCCACAAATATACGGACGCGGGGCACGCGACAGATGGCACAACGCTTGCCCTATTAAGAGCGCAGACAGACCAACGCAGCCGCAAATAGTAGGCTTTGCGGGCACTCTCCCCGTCCGACTTTTTGATCGTCTGTACGGCGTTGCGACACACGGGCGCGGCGCGGCGGACTGAAATCGTAAACGTCACGGAAGGAGACACAACGGCATGAAACTCAACTTAACGAAGGTGCGACGCTCTCTCGGTGCGCTCGCGTGCGGCGCGGCAGTCATCGCGGGCACAGCGGGCGCGACTTACGCGCAGAGACAGAAGGGCGACAAGCACGAGGCTCACGAGCAGCAGAAATCCGAGAAGCGCGAGATGAAAGAGGATCGGCGCGACCAGCGACAGGAATGGCGGGCTGATCAGCGCGATCAGAACCGCCAGCAGCGTTGGCAGAGAGTTGCCTCCCGGCGGGATCGTCGTGATGACGACAACAGCAACCGTTGGAATCGCAACACGACACGGGTCAACACGCGCTTCGTCCGCAACGGTCGTCTCCACTACAACCCCGGTCGCGGCTACTTCCGCGACAACGGTCGGCGCGCCTATCGCACACGCCGCTAAGAGGCGAGGACTTAGTTAATAAATAAGAGGGCGGGAGAAGAAGGCACGCGTGCTTTCCTCTCCCGCCCTCTTATTATTAGCCCTGTACTATTCGTAACGCAGGCAAGTGATGGGATCGAGGCGCGAAGCCTTCATCGCGGGCCACACGCCGAAGACGAGACCGACGCCGATGGAGACGCCGAGCCCCGATGTGACCGCCCACGCAGGGATCGCCGCCGGAAGCGACGGCACGAAGAACATCACGACCTGGCTCGTGAGCACGGCGAGCGCGACGCCGATCACGCCGCCGAGCAGCGTCAGCGTCATCGCCTCAAACAAAAACTGGTGCACGATGTCGCGCCGTCGCGCGCCGATGGCTTTGCGCACACCGATCTCCTGCGTCCGCTCCGTCACGGAGACGAGCATGATGTTCATCACGCCGATGCCGCCGACCATCAAGCCGACTGATGAGATCGCGATGGCGATGACGCCGACCATGCCGAAGATGCTATCGAACTGCGTGATGAAGGCGTCCGCCGTCTTCACGTCGAAGTTGTTCGGCTCGGAGAACTTCACGCCGCGCCGCGCCCGCAAGACCTCTTCGATCTGATCCATCGCCTGCGGCAACTG
>JAVXVR010000413.1:0-4644 GCA_032230165.1 Acidobacteriota bacterium
AGATTGCCGACAGGGTACATAAAAGCAGAGGCTAGAGGTCAGAGGTCAGAATTGCAAACCATAAAGCCGTGACAGGTAAACCGTGACAAGTAAAACCACTCGCCGGATTTGCTTGTCACTTGTCACCGTTTACTTGTCACGGCTTTTCTTCTTTCTTGACTTGCCTCCGTCGCGGGCGTAGTTTTTTTTTGCCTTCTGCCCCCGCTCACAACTACAGTCCGCGCGGTTTTGACTTCCGGCGGGCAGCGACCCGAAGCCGTAGCCCGGAGACTGTCTTGCGCGGGGAGAGCAGTCAGCAGGAGTTCAAAGGTAGAGATCATGCCCAGAGCGACTCGTTCGTCTTCTTTGCTGCGCCGCGCGCGCGCGCTCTTTAAGCGCGGTAGCCGTCTGCCCGGCGACTCGAAGCCCGAAGCGAGCGGGGTTGATCCCCGCCGCGAGACGGGGCGCGTCGAAGCCGCGCCCGGCGAGACGAAACGGCAGCTCGAAGCGATCATCGAGTCGGCACCGCTCGCGATCATCGCGCTCGACCGAGAGGGGATCGTCAAGTCCTGGAACCCTGCTGCTGAGCGTATCTACGGTTGGACGGAGACGGAAGTCCTGGGGCAGCCGTTGCCGACCGTGCCGCCCGAGATGCGCGCCCAGATGGAGCGCAACCACGAAGAGGCTGTGCACGGCAGGGTCTTCGCGAACTACGAGACGCGCCGCGTGCGCAAAGACGGCACGCCCATTGAGGTGAGCATCTCGACCGCGCCGCTTCTCGACGACGAAGGCGAGATCAAGGGCATCGTCGCGCTCGTCGAGGACATCACCGAGCGCAAGCGCGCCAAAGATAATCTGCTTCAAGTTGCCGCTATCGTCGAAAGCTCGGACGACGCGATCATCAGCAAGAATCTGGACGGCACGATCCTCAGTTGGAATCCGGGAGCCGAACGGCTCTACGGCTACACCGCGGCGGAAGCCGTGGGTCAGCCCGTCACGATGCTCATTCCACACGACCGTCCTGACGAGGAGCCGATGATCATCGAGCAGATCAAGCGCGGCGAGCGCGTGGATCACTACGAGACGGTGCGCGTGCGAAAGGACGGCACGCTCATCAACGTGTCGCTCACCGTCTCGCCGATGAAGGACGCGCAGGGGCGCATCACGGGGGCGTCGAAGATCGCCCGCGACATCACCGAGCGCAGGCGCGACGAAGATGAGAAGCTGCGACTCGCCGCGCAGATCGAAGGCGAGCGTCGCCGCTTGAAGGAGCTGGTGGCGAACGTGCCCGGCGTCGTCTGGGAAGCGTGGGGCATGCCGGACGAAGCGTCGCAGCGGATCGACTTTGTCAGCGACTACGTCGAGCCAATGCTCGGCTACACCGTTAACGAATGGCTCGAGACTCCGAACTTCTGGCTGACGATCGTGCACCCGGAAGATCGCGAGCGCGCCGCGCGCGAGGCGCGCCAGAAGTTCGACACGCGCAAGGGCGGCACGTCACAGTTTCGTTGGGTGACGAAGGATGGTCGCGCTATCGAGGTTGAGGCACAGTCGGTCGTCATCTGCGACGAGCAGGGCGAGCCCGTGGGGATGCGCGGCGTGACGATGGACCTCACCGGGCGTAAGCGCGCCGAGGAGGCACTCAGGCAGTCTGAAGAGCGTTACCGCGCCTTCGTCGCGCAAAGCTCCGAGGCGATCTGGCGCTTCGAGTTCGACGTGCCGCTGCCGATCAACCTCCCCGAAGACGAGCAGATCGAGCACATGTACCGCCACGGCACGCTCGCCGAATGCAACGACGTGATGGCGCGCATGTACGGCTTCTCGCACGCCGAAGAGTTGCAGGGCATGCGCCTCGAAGAGACGCTGCCGCGCAACGACGACAACCTCGACTACCTGCGCGCGGCGATGCGCTCCGGCTACCGCCTGACAAATGCCGAGTCGCAGGAGTTGGATCGCAACGGGCGGATGAAATACTTCCTCAACAACCTCGTCGGCATCATCGAGGGCGGGCTACTGCGCCGCGTCTGGGGCACGCAACGCGACGTGACCGAGCGACGGCAGGCGGAGGAGGAGCAGAAGTTCTTGAGCGACGCGACGACCATCCTCGCCTCCTCGCTCGACTACGCCTCGACGCTCGACGCGGTCGCGCACATCGCGGCGCGTTACCTCGCCGACTACTGCCTCGTCGATCTGCTCGAAGACGACGGCACGCTCAACCGCATCGTCGTCGCGCATCGCGACCCGGAGCGCGAGGCGGCGTGGCGCGAGATGCAGCAGCGCTTCCCGCTCGATCCCGAATCGCCCTACACCATCCCGCAGGTCATGCGCACGGGCGAGTCGCTTCTCTACGCCGAGCACATTGACGAGATGCTCGAACGCGCGCTGAGCGACGCGGAACAGATCAAGGCACTCAAAGGGTTCGGCATCAAGTCGTCAATGATCGTGCCGCTCACGGCGCGCGGGCGCACGGTCGGCGCGGTCTCGTTCATCTCTGCTGAGTCGGGGCGTCGCTACACGGAAGCCGATCTGCGGCTCGCCGAAGAGTTCGCGCGCCGCGCCGCGCTCGCCATTGATAACGCGCGGCTCTACCAGCGCGCGCAGGAGGCGAACCGCGTCAAGGATGAGTTTCTCGCCACGCTCTCGCACGAGCTGCGCACGCCCTTGACTCCGATCATCGGGTGGGTGCACCTGCTCGGCGGCGGGCACGTCTTGCCCGCCGACATCGAGCATGGGCTTGAAGTCATTAGCCAGAACTCGCAGGCGCTCTCGCGCCTCATCAACGACCTGCTCGACATGTCGGCGATCTTGAACGGCAAGATGCGGATCGACCGTGCGCCCGTGCCGATTGAGTCCGTCATACGCGAGGCGGTCGAGACCGTGCGCCCGCAGGCGGACAGGCGCGGCGTCGAGATCGAGTTGGCGAAGTATGCGGGTGAAGAGAGCGCAACCGTTTCGGGCGACCACACGCGGCTCGCGCAGGTCTTCTGGAACTTGCTGACGAACGCCGTCAAGTTCTCCGACGACGGCGGTCGCGTCCGCGTCTCGTGCGAGCGCGACGCTGGCGTCGTGCGCGTCCACATCGCAGACGAGGGCGTCGGCATCGAGCCCGAGTTTCTGCCGCATGTCTTCGACCGCTTCCGGCAAGCCGACATGTCCACGACTAAACTCTATGGCGGCTTAGGCATCGGGCTCGCGCTCGTGCGCAGCTTCGTCGAGGCGCACCATGGTACGGTCAAAGCTGAGAGCGCGGGCGCGGGGCGCGGCAGCCGCTTCACCGTCTCGCTGCCATTAGCGGGTGTCGAGGGTCGGAGGTCGGGGGTCGGTCAAGACATAACTAAAGACGGGGCGATGCAGCTCGCGCCGAACGCGACCAATGATCAGATACTCAAAGCCCCCGACACCCGACACCTGACACCTGACACTCGACCGTCTCGCCGCGTGCTTGTCGTCGAAGACGCGTCCGACACTTTGGAGATGCTGCGCCTCTTCTTCGCGACGCAGGGCTTCGCGGCGACGATGTGCTCGTCGTCCGAGGAAGCTTTAGACGTTGCGGCGCGCGAGCACTTTGATATAATCGTGACCGACATCGGATTGCCACACACAGACGGTTACGAATTGCTCCGCCGGCTCAGGCGCGACGCGCCGCACCTCGCCGCAGCGCCCGCGCTCGCGCTCACGGGCTATGCCGCCGAAACTGACGTGGCGGCGGCGCACGCCGCCGGGTTCGCCGCGCACGTTGCCAAACCCTTCGAGCCCGCGACGCTCGCCGACGCGGTCGAGAAGCTCTTGGCGCGCGACGCGCCGGACGGCGCGGCATCTGACGGACAATGAGCAATTCGCACGCGCGACCGTACAGCGTTTGCCGTTGACTCTCCCCGCTGGAGACGGACATCAGAGGTCAAGGTAACAAGTATGATGGTCACCCCGACACCCGCGCCGTACCTCGCCAGTATGCCCCCTTCAACGATTGCCAGCCTGATGGGCTACGGCGGCGGCGAAGAGCGGGGCGGGCTAGAGACCGCGGGCGAGACGAACCCGATGCTCTCGCCCAAGCCTCGCGCGCTCGTCGTTGACGACGCCCCGGACGTGACCGAGATGCTTTCGCTCCTGCTCCAGCACGCGGGCTACGAAGTCGTCACCGTCTATTCGGGGCAGCAGGCTCTCGCCGCCGCGCGCGCCGCGAACTTCGACGTGATCGTCTCCGACATCGGAATGCCCGGCATGAACGGATACGAGTTGGCGGAGCATTTGCGCGACTCGGATCGCCACCGCATCACGCCGATGATCGCCGTCACAGGTTTTTCGATGTACGACGACCGCGACCGCGCTCTCGCGGCAGGTTTTAATGCGTTCCTCACCAAGCCCGTCAACCCACGCGATCTCATCTCCCTCGTTGAACGGCTGCGGGGTTAAGACGGCGACTGTGAGAAGGGCAACTGCCGTCTGCACGCCGCAGAAAGTAGTTCCTTCGGCGACATGGATCGCGAACCTCAAACTATCCTCATCGTCAACGACGCGCCCGATCAGCTCTCGCTGCTCTCGACCGCGCTCGGCAAAGCCGGTTACCGCACGCTCACGGTGCGGGACGGCGAAGAGGCTTACCGACTCGCCGCGCGCGAGCGACCCGCGCTCGTCGTCAGCGATGTAACGACGGCGCGCGCCGAC
>JAVXVR010000438.1:0-4886 GCA_032230165.1 Acidobacteriota bacterium
TGCCACTCCTCGCTTTGATGGTTTACATGGGACTCTACCCGCGCCCATTCCTTTCGCGCTCGCGTGAGAGCGTGCAGGCGATACGTGCGCGCGTGCTCCCGCCGAGCACGGGCGAGTTCGCCGAGGAGACGAGGAAACAATGAACGATAACGCGAGTGAGTGTTTATAGGGGCAGGTCGCGTGAATTAAAACGATGAACTTCTGTTTGGCATTGCAGGCATTTTCAACGGCTTCGCCGGACGTGAACATGACGCTCGTGCTGCCGGAGACAATCATCTCGCTGGCGGGCGTGGTCGTGATGCTCGTCGATGCCTTCACACGCCGCGCGGACAGGCGCTGGCTCACAGGTGCGCTCTCGCTCGCCGGTCTCACAGCCTCCGCCGCCGTGTGCGTCGGGCTGTGGAACGGCACGGGCGCGCACGAGACGTCGGCATTCGGCGGCATGATCGTGCTCGACCGGATGCGACTCTCCTTCACACTCGTCTTCATCGTCGTCGCAGCGCTCACCGTTTTCGTCTCGATGATCTGGGTTGAGTGGGAGCACCTGCCCGCTGGCGAGTTTCATGCGCTGCTTCTGTTCGCCACCGCGGGGATGATGCTGATGGCTTCGGGCGCAGACCTCGTCATCATCTTCCTCGGCATAGAGCTTCTGTCCATCGCCACCTACGTCATGGCAGGATTTCGGCGCACCGACCGTCGCTCGAACGAGTCTTCGATGAAATACTTCATCCTCGGATCGTTCTCGTCGGCATTTCTTCTTTACGGCATCGCGCTCACTTACGGTGGGACGGTGACGGACGCGGGCGGCGCGGGCACGACCAACATCGCGGAGATCGCCATACGCCTCGGCACAAACGACGGGCTCGCCTATCCCGCGCTCCTCTACGCGGGCGCGGCGATGATGCTCGTCGGCTTCGGCTTCAAGATCGCCACCGCTCCCTTCCACGTCTGGACGCCGGACGTTTACGAGGGCGCGCCTACGCCCGTCACCGCGTTCATGGCGGCGGGACCTAAAGCGGCGGGCTTCGCCGGGTTCATGCGCGTCTTTCTGTTCGCCTTCCCGTTCGTTGCCGGAGCGTCCGTCGCCACACAACTACACTCGGCGTGGCTGAACGCGCTCATCGTGCTCGCGATCCTGACGATGTCGGTCGGCAACCTCGCCGCGCTCGTGCAGTCGAACGTCAAGCGTATGCTCGCCTATTCGTCCATCGCGCACGCGGGCTACGCGCTCGTCGGCTTCGTCGCGGCGGGCGCGACCGCCGATCTCACGGAGCGACAGGACGCCATCGCTGCTGTCGTCTTCTACCTGCTCGCCTACGCCGTGATGAATCTGGGAGCGTTCGCCGTCGTCACCGTCATCGCCCGCAGCGGCGACCGGCGCACGGAGGTCGAGGACTATCAGGGCATAGGCTTTCGCGCGCCCGCGTTGTCTGTGGCGCTCTCGCTCTTTTTGCTGAGCCTCTTGGGGGTGCCTCTGACCGCCGGGTTCATGGGCAAAGTTTTCGTCTTCCGCGCCGCGCTCGCGCAAGGCGCGCAGGGCTCGCGCTACATCTGGCTCGTCGTCATCGGTGTTCTGAACACAGCGATCTCTGCCTACTACTACCTGCGCCTCATCGTCGCCATGTTCTTCCGCGAGCGCACGACGCAATGGGCTGCGCCGCGCGTACCCGCGAGCATCGCGGTCGCACTCGTCTTAACCGTCCTCGGCGTCCTCTACCTCGGCATCTTCCCCGGTCGCGTCTTCGACGCCCTCCGCCTCGCACAGCCCGTCATCAGTCAACTCAAACCGTAAACCGTCAACCGTGACAAGTGACAGGTAAGGAAAGCGAAGCTCGCTTGCCATGTCATCGGATTTGCTTGCCGCTTGTCACGGTTTACTTGTCACGGCTTTTCAGGTATGTATGCCTCTGTGGTCATGACGTCTTTGCCGGAGATGGCGGGCGCGCCGGAGGTTTTCGGCGAGCGTCTGCGGCGCGTGCGTGCCCCTTCGCTCGAATCGCTCGTGGCGCGCGCTCGCGAGATGCTTGGCGACGAATGGCTGCCGCGCGTCTATCGCGAGAGCGTGCGCAGCTTACGCACGCGCTCCTTCCAACTGCCCATTGCCGCCGACGACTCGAAAGTCTCCGTGCAGCACACGCTGCTCGGGGTCGAGCTGAAGATCGGACGCAGGCGTCTGTCGTGCCCCGATCTCGCGACGGCGCGCTACCTGTCGGTCTTCGCGCGTGCGGGCTGCACCGAGGTTGCCGTCCCTTACGACATCACGAAAATCTCGCGCCTCGCAGATGATCTCGAATCGAGCTGGCAACGTACGATGCTCATCACAGAGCACCTGACGGAAGGGCGCGCCAAAGGCTTTCGCACGCGCCTGCGCAAAGCTCTCGTTGAGGAGATGCGCCGTGGGGTGACGGAAGCCGGGGCGGGCGCAGTCTCGCCACAGTTCAAACAGGACACCAAGCAGAGGCTCTACCGCGAGCCGCCATCCCGCGCGCGCCGCGCATGATTTTTTGAGGAGAGTCGTATAAACTTATCTTGATGCAGGAATTCACAGACCACTCGCACACGGATCAGGGGGAACCGCTCCCCTTCCCCTTCAACCAGCGCGCCTACTGCAAGTACGAACCCATCGAAAAGAAGATCGACGCCGTCCGCGTCCTCATCGTGGACGATCTGCTGCGCGACGAGCGCGACATCTCGGACGTGGCGCGCGCCGAATGGGGTCGCCGCACCGAGTCGAACTTAAAGCGCGAACGAGAGATCGCCGGACTTGCCCTCGGCAACATACGCAACAACATCGAGCGACTCGTGCGCCGCCCCGAAACGCGCGTCGCACACTTCTCCGAGATCGCAGAAGCCGACGCGGAGTTTCGCCCCGACGCCATCGTCCTGAGCGGGACGCTGCGCGACTTCGATTACTACAATCCAGAACTGCTTGAAGGCTTCAGTCGCTTCGTCCGCCAGACGAAGACGCCGACTTTAGGCATCTGTGGCGGTCACCAGTTGATCGGCTTGAGCTTCGGCGCGCGCGTCACGACACTCGATAACCGCGAGCAGCACGAGAATCGCATCACGCGCCCCTTCGAGTATCAGTATCGCTTCATACGCATCGTCGCGCCGACAGACCCGATCTTCACGGGGATCGATAACCGCGAGTCAGGCATCTGGCAGGACTACACCATCGAGGCGTGCATCCTGCGCGTCTGGCAGAACCACGGGCTGCAACTCGACCGCGTGCCCGAAGGCTTTCATCTACTCGCCACTGCCTACTTCTGCCGCAACCAGATGATGGTCAGACGCGAAGACGGGCAGCTCATCTACACCGTCCAGTACCACCTCGAAAAATCTTTCGAGGACTGGGACAGACAACGTGCCACGCGCTGGGAGCACCAGAATGAGTCGCGCGACGGTCGCGTCATCTTCGAGAACTTTTTGCGTCTCGCGCTGGAACACGCGCCGCGAGTTTTAAAATCTCGTTGATTTCACAATTACTAAAACGACCGCAATGAAACGTGAATCACAAATCGCCCGCCACTTTCTCCTTCTTCTTTTGTTCTTCTCTCTCTCTTACGCCACACTGGCGCAGCGCGGCAGCGGCGGGCAAGATATTGCGGACACCGCCTCGCTCGACGTGAACATCGCGAACGCGGAAGCGAAAGCCTCTTCCCCTGCCGCGACCGACGCCGACAAGCACGCCGTAGCCTCCGCCTATCTTGAACGCGGTAACGTCTATTACAACGCGCAAGCTCCGCGACTCTACAAATTCGCCCTCGCGGACTTTCGCCGCGCGCTCAAGTACCAGCCTGACCTCGCCGAAGCGCGCGAAAAGATCGATCAGATGGAGTCCATCTATCGCTCGATGAATCGCCCCATTCCCCAAAACGGAGCCGAGCCGCCTGAGAAGCTGAACGAGACGGCGGCGAGCGCACGCCGCATAGAGTTGAAAACCGATCCCGCGTCCGCGTTAATCAAAGATGTGTTGGACGCGGGCAGCGTGAGAGATTATGCCTTCACCGTCGAAGCGGCTGAGAACGTCTCTGTCTCGGCGCACTCGGAAAAGCAGGTCGTCCATTTTAATCTCTACCGGGTGCGCGACGGGGCGCTAATCAGGTGGGCTCTCGACGTGGACAAATGGGAAGGTGAAATTAAGCCGGCGGGGACTTACGTCATCCGCGTCGGTCCGGCGCGGGAGAAATCCGAATTCACGTTGGAAGTTAAAAGCTCGAAGTCCGCAGAGACGCGCAAATTTTAATTTGCGAGCCGGCGTCTGACCGCCTCACAAATTTGGCGGCACGTTCTCCACCGTCCGCTCGATCACACGATCAACGACTGCCTTCAGGTCACCTGTCTCCTCGAAAACCTTCAACTGCTCGTCGGCGGAAGTTCCACGCTTGAGGATCGTGTGCACGTGCTCGACCTCTTGGCGCGAGCCGAGATCGTCGAGCACGTCATCTACGAAGTCCAAAAGCTCACGGATCAGATCGCGCGTGGGCACTTCCTTCTGCTTGCCGAAGTCAATCATGTTGCCGTCGAGCCCGTAGCGCACCGCGCGCCACTTGTTTTCTTGAATGAGCATCCGGCGGTAGAGGCGGAAGCCGAGGTTGCGCTCGATCAGACGGTCGAGCTTGCAGACGATTGCCTGAAAGAGCGCGGCGATGGCGAGCGTGTCATCGACGCGCGTCGGGATGTCGCAGACGCGGAATTCGAGCGTGGGGAAGAACGGGTGTGGGCGCACGTCCCACCAGATTTTCTTGGGGTTGCTGATCGATTTAGTGTCAAGGAGGAGTTTGACGTAGCTTTCGAAAGCCTGATACGAGCCGTAGTGATCGGGAATGTCTGTGCGCGGGAATTTTTTGAAGACCTCGGAACGGTACGACTTCATCCCACTGTTG
>JAVXVR010000471.1:0-6185 GCA_032230165.1 Acidobacteriota bacterium
CGCCACTAACCTCTAACCTCTAACCTCTAACCTCTAACCTCTTATTCATAGCGGAGCGCTTCGATGGGATCGAGGCGCGCGGCTTTCCAGGCGGGCCAGAGCCCGAAGACCATACCGATGCCGACGCTGGCGACGAAGCCGACGACCGGAGCCCAGATGGGGACGTAGGACGGCAGCAGCAGTCGTATGAGCAGCGTCAGCGCCCACCCGATCAGAAGTCCCATCAACCCGCCGAAGCCCGTCAAGGTCATTGCTTCGATCAAAAACTGCCAGAGGATGTCGCGGCGTCGCGCGCCGATCGCCGTGCGCACGCCGATCTCGCGCGTCCGCTCCGTCACCGAGACGAGCATGATGTTCATGACGCCGATGCCGCCGACCATCAAGCCGACACTGGAGATCGCGATCATGGCGAGCGCGACACCCGACATGATCGAGCGGAAGCTCTCGACGATGGAGTCGGCGGTCGCCATGGCGAAGTTGTCCGGCTTATCGAGTGGCACGTGGCGGCGTCGTCTTAGTAAGTCTTCGATCTGATCCTTCGTCGCGTCCATGTCGCCCGCGCGCGCGATGGCTAAGATGAAGAGGTCTTCGGCGTTGGGCTTGAGTTTGTGCGCCACCTCGTAGGGGACGTATATGACGTTGTTCTGATCGTTCGAGCCCTCGCCGCCGCCGAACTGCTCGCGCTTCTGGAGTGTGCCGACGACGAGGACATCCTGACCGCCGATCTGAATCGTCTCGCCGACGGGCGACCCGTAAGGAAAGAAGTCGTCGGCGACGCTGTTACCGATAACGCAGACCTGCCGGTTCGTGTCGTTCTCGAACCGGGTGAAGAAACGCCCCTCCTGAATCGTCCAAATCCCCGCGCGCTCGTATTCGGGGAGCGTCCCCTGAATCCGCACCGCCGCCGAAGTCTTACCTTTACGACCGACGAGCAGCTTCTGCCCGAAGAAGTTGTTGGTGATGTTGAGGAACGGCACGGCGAGTTCAACTGTGGGCAGTTGCCCAATCGCCATCGCGTCGTCGTAAGTCAAATCCTTACGCATCCGCTCCTCGCGCGACATGTTCCCGGTGTGCGGACCCAGATCGAACTTGTAGAGGAAGATCGAGCGCGTGCCGAAAGATTCGACCTCCTTCTTGACCGCCGTGTCGATGCCGCTGATGATCGAGGCGATGGACATGACGGTGACGACGCCGATGACGACGCCGACGACCGTCAGAATCGAGCGCAGCTTGTTGCCGCGCAAGGTCTGGAGCGCCATCATCAGGTTCTCGTAAATGTCGCTGCGTATGAGTTTCATAAAAGCTGTCCGTCGTCAGTTGTTTTTTTGCTTCTTCGAGCCTGCGTGATCCTTTTCATGCGCCGCCCGCGCCGCCACGAGCAACGGACAACTGACGTTTCAGTCCGCGCGCAGCGCCTCAATCGGATCGAGGCGCGCGGCTTTCCACGCCGGGATGATTCCGGCGAGCACGCCGACGCCGCCCGAGACGCCGACCGCCGTGGCGATTGCCGCCATCGAGAGATAAGTCTGGATGACGAAATGCGAGACGACGAGCCCGACCGCCCACGCGATGATGACGCCGCACGCGCCGCCGATCGCACCGAGCGACACCGCCTCGACCAGAAACTGCTTCAGGATGTCGGACTGCTTCGCGCCCAGAGCCTTGCGGATGCCGATCTCTTTCGTCCGCTCCGTTACCGAGACGAGCATGATGTTCATGACGACGATGCCGCCGACGACGAGCGCGATTGCGGGCACCGCGATGGCGACGATGAAGATCGGACCGAAGATGCGGTCGCGCAAGCCCGTGATGGCGTCGGGCGTGATCAAGCCGAAGTTGTCCGGCTCGTTCGCCGAGAGTCGCCGCCGCAGGCGCATCAGGTAGCGCGCCTCCTCGACCGTGTCGTTGTAAAGTTCGGGCGTGCGCGAAGTGCCCTCGAAAGAGACGGCGCGCCTGCCCGTCAGGGGTCCGACGACGCGCTCGAAGGTCTTCAAGGGGATGTTGATGTAGTTGTCCTGCGACTGACCGAAGACCGTGCCCTTGGCGACCGCCACGCCGATCACTGTAAAGGGCATGCCGCCGATATTGATCTCGCTGCCCAGGACAGTGCCGCCCGTGGGGAAGAGTTTCGAGACCACGTCCGCGCCGAGGAAGGCGACGCGCGCCGCCTGCTGATCCTCCGTGTCGGCGAAGTAGCGCCCGTCCTCCACGTCGATCTTGTCTATGTCGGCGATGTTGGCGGTCGTGCCTGAGACGGGCACGCCGTCGAGCGTCACGCTCTCGCGCTTGACCTGCCGCGGCTGCGGCATCGTCTTCGCGCCCCACTTGTCTATGAGCTGCGAGCGCTGGTGGATGAACTCGAAATCATCCATCGTCAGCTCCTTGTTGCGGCGCTGCGCGGCGGCGATGGTGTCTGTGTTGCGGAAGTCCTTGAAGAAGTCGAAGCGGTAGATCGAAAACGACATCGAGCCGATGCCGGCGATCTTCTCATCAACATAAGTGTTGAAGCCCTGAATGAGCGAGACGACGACGACGACCGACGCGACGCCGATGACCATGCCGAGCAGTGTCAGTGACGAGCGCAGCTTGTGCGCCCAGATGGCGGCGAGCGCGAGTTTGATGGTTTCGATCAGCTTCACGGCGAGATTATTACGGCTCGAAGGGATTTTAGTTGCAGAAGCCGCAACAAGGCAAAAGTAAAAAGGCAAAAGTGAGAAGCGACAATCCGCCATCACTTTTGCCCTTTGCCTTTTTACTTTTGCCTTACTTGATCCGCTCGTCTTTCTCGATCTGCCCATCGCGGATGGAGATGACGCGGTGGGCGCGCGAGGCGATGTCGGGCTCGTGCGTGACGACGATGATGGTGTTCCCCTCGGCGTGGAGCTTCTCGAAGAGGTTCATGATCTCGATACTCGTATGCGAGTCGAGCGCGCCGGTCGGCTCGTCCGCCAAGAGCAGCGACGGGTGGTTGACGAGCGCGCGCGCAATCGCCACGCGCTGGCGCTGACCACCCGACAGCTCGTTCGGCTTGTGCGTCATGCGGTCGGTTAGCTCGACCGAGGCGAGCGAGTGCTTCGCCATCTCGTGCCGCTCTGCCGAAGAGATGCCCGCGTAGATGAGCGGCAGCTCGACGTTGTGGAGTGCCGTGGCGCGCGCGAGCAGGTTGAAGGTCTGGAAGACGAAGCCGATCTCTTTGTTGCGTATGCGCGCCAGCTCATCGTCGTCCATCTCGGAGACGAGCTTGGAGTTGATCCAGTATTGCCCCTGCGACGGCGTGTCGAGGCAGCCGATCAGATTCATCAGCGTTGACTTGCCTGACCCGGAGGGCCCGATGATGGCGACGTACTCGCCGCGCTCGACCTCGAAGGAGACGCCGCGCAGCGCGTGCAACTCTTCCTCGCCCATCTGGTAGGTGCGCCAGATGTTGCTCATCGAGATGAGCGCGGCGGGCGCGTCCGCAGAGCGCGCCACGGCGGCGTCGCGTTCGAGTGGCGCGGCGGGCGCGGTGGTCTCGGTCAGTGTCGTGCTCATATCCTACTTAGCCTCGCTCGCGTTCGAGTTGCTCGCGCCGGGTCGCCCCGTTGACTTCTTGACGGTCGCGCCGTCCTTGAGCGTGCGCATGATGCGCGACGGACCTGTGATGACTTCCTGACTCTCCTTGAGCCCGCTCGTGATCTCGATCTCAGATTCGCCCGCGATCCCGGTCTCGACGGGGACGAACTTCACCTTATTGTTCTCGACGATGTAAACGCCCTTCACGTCCTTCGGCTTCTCGCCAGTCGGCTGTGGCTGCGGCGTCGGCGCTGCGCCCTTGGCGGAGGAAGGTGTCGGTGTCGGCGCGGGCTTTTCGATGACGGCTTGGAGCGGCACGGCGATGACGTTCTGCTTCGTCTTCGTCGTGATAACGGCGGTGGCGGTCATGCCCGGTCTGAGAGAGTTCCACACGTCGTCGGGAATCTTCGACTTGTCTAATTCGATGACGACCTTGAACTCTTTCGCCTCTTGCACGTTGACGCGATTGTTCAAGCCGCCGCCCGTGGTATCACTCTTGCCGACGGCGAGCGGGTTCTTCTGCGAGACCTTCGCGTCCAATTCCTTCTCGCCCGTCGCGTCCACCTTGACCTTGACGACTTGCCCGACCTCGACCTCTTTGATCTCGGTCTCGTCCACGTTGACCTCGACGTTGATAGCAGACATGTCGGCGATGGTCATCAGGGGAGTGGTCTGGAAGTTGGCGAGCGCGAACTGACCTTCGCGCGCGGGCACGTCCGCCACGACGCCCGTGAGCGGCGAAATTTGCGTCGCCTTCGAGCGCTGGGATGTTTGCCCGCGCAGGAAAGCCTGTTGCTGGTTGGCGCGCGCCTCCGAAGTGCGCACGCTGACCTCGGCGCTCTTCACGCCGTTCTGCGCTTCCTGCACGGCGACGCGCTGCTGGTTGAGCCGCGCCTTCGCCTCCTCGACCGCGATCTTCTGCTGCTGCAACTGCGCCTGCGCCGTGCGCAGAGCAACCTGCATCTGGTCGAAGCGGTCGCGCGCCGCGTCGTAGTCGAAGCGCGACGAGACGCCCGCCTCGACCAGATCGGTCTGCCTTTTTAACTCGCGCTGCGCCGTGTTGAGATCGACACGAGCGCGATCCACGCTCGTCTGTGTCGTCACGACCTGCTGCTGCGCGGCGGCGAGCGAAGCCTCCGTCGCGTTCAAGCCCTGCTGCGCCTGCTGCACGTTCGTCTGCGCGGTGATGATCTGCTGGCGCGCGTTCTGCACGTCGCTAATGGCGACCTGCACGCCGGCGGCTTGCGCCTCCTGACTCGACTGCAACTGCGTCGGATCGAGGCGGACGAGCGGCTGACCGAGTGTGACCTGATCGCCAGCCTTGACGAAAATCTCCTCGATGCGACCCGACACTTCGCTCGTCAGGTTGATGAACTTTACGGGGCGTATCTCGCCCGATGCCGTCACGGTCGAGCGTAACTCCGGCTTCGTCGTCACCTTGACGACCGTCACTTCCGGCTCGGTACTGCCGCCCGTCGCGAGGCTGATGATGACGACGAGCGCGATGACCGCGACCGCCGAGACCGCAATGATGATCTTCTTCTTCCGGCTTAAAGCCATATCTGAAAACTTCCTTTATCGTGGGGGATCAAAATTATTCGTCGGGACACTTCGTCGGGTCAGGAACTGATTTTCTCGCAACACGCGCGCGAAGCCAAGCCGCCGCAAGCGCGTCCACTCGCGCGCCGCCACACCTTCTACGTCCGGGGTCGCCGGACAGTTTCAAAAGAGGCGTGAATCGTGACAGGTGACAGGTGACAAGTAAAATCGAACTGTCTCGCTACGCCCTACGATTTTTGTGGCTTTGCTTGTCACTCGTTACTTATCACTTGTCACGGTCTTTATTGCCGCCCCGATTCGCGCTACAATTAAGAACGTTTTCACGGCGGCATCCGTTAACAGCCACTGCCTGTTTATTTTGATGACGGAAGGGCAGCAGCAGGTGTCTCTCGCGCGCCGCGCGCACGCGGGGGCAGTTCGGAAGGGGCAAACCCCATGATCATCTGTCAGAGTTGTCGTGCGGAGAACTGGGACGGCGCGCAGTTCTGCGACGAGTGCGGGAAACCTCTGCCGCGCACGGGCACGTATGCGCGCGCGCAGAGCTTCAAGCCGCCGAGCGAGCCGGAGTCGCGCTCTGCGGATCAGCGCGCGCCCTCAGGGGGCATGGCAGGCGGCGCGTCGAGCGCGCCATCGGGCGGCGATAACGGGAGCCACGCGGTGCTGAGCTTCCCCGAACCGGCAGCGGCGGCGGGCGGCAATAACGTGCGCGCGGCTTCCGCCGCCGCCGCATCGGATGCGCGGCGCGCGCCCATCGCGGCGCACGCGAAATTTACGATCAATCGGGGGCGCGCGGCGGGCAAGGAGTTTCCCGTCCACGAGGACGAGGCGTATATCGGGCGCTGGGACGCAGACAGCGGCATCTTCCCCGACGTTGATCTGGACGCCGACGACCCCGAGGCGAAGGTCTCGCGCCGCCACGCGCGCATCACGCGACGCGGCGAGCAATACTTCATCGAAGACCTCGGCTCAACGAATGGCACGTTCATCAATCGCGGTCGCCGTCTCCTCCCCGGCGACCGGCAGCCCCTAAACGACGGCGACGAGATCATCATCGGCAAGACGTTTTTGAGATT
>JAVXVR010000481.1:0-5996 GCA_032230165.1 Acidobacteriota bacterium
ACGTGACGGACGCCTTGCTCGCGACCATTCCGGCAGATGATCCGCTCGACATTCTCTCGGTTAAGTATTCTTGCGAGACCTCGCTCAGCGTCGATTACCTCGTCGCCACGATGAAGGTCTCGAACCTCTCGACCGTGCCCGCCGCCTCGAACTGGCGGATGCACTTCACGGCGAACGCGCCGTTCGCGGGCTTGAGCCCCACCGGCGACTACAGCTTCGCTCTCTCAGATCGCGGCGATCAGTTCTTCCTGCGCGCCAACACTGACACACCCACCGCGCCCGCCTTTACCTACGGCACAGCGGTCAGAAACTCCGACGGCTCGCTCGCCTATACCGATAAGGGCAGCGCCGACTGCGGCACATTCGATACGTCGAACAACACGATCACGATCAAGGTCGCGCTCTCGAAGCTGAACGCAGCGCTCCCCACCGGGCACACGCCCATCGGCGCAGGCTCCGTGCTCGCGGGCTTGCGCGGCGCAGCCTTCACCTCGAACGCCAACGGCAAGCGCGACATCACGCGCGGCGGCACAGAGTTCACCCTCGCTTGCGCCGCAGGCGCGGTCTGCACAGGCACGACGCCGACGCCCACACCCACGCCGACGCCCACTCCGACACCGACACCCACGCCGACGCCCACTCCGACTCCGACTCCGACTCCGACGCCAACACCAACACCGACGACCGTGCAGTTCAGCGCGCCGAGTCAGACGGTCGCGGAGTCGAGCAACAGCGTGACGCTCACTGTCACGCGCGCTGGCAGTCTCTCCGGCGCATCGACCGTTGATTTTGCGACCACCGACGCTTCGGGAGGGGCGCAGTGCGATGCCGCGAACGGAAAAGCGAGCGAGCGTTGCGACTACGAGACCGCCATCGGCACGCTTATCTTCGCGCCGGGTGAGGCGAGCAAGTCAATCACCATTTTCATGTGGGACGACGCCCACGTCGAAGGCACGGAGACCTTTGATGTGGCGCTCAGCAACCCGACCGGCGCGACGCTCGGCGCTCCGGCGACGGAAACCGTGACGCTTACGGACAACGACTCCGCGCCGTCGAACACCAACCCCATCGACGCGAACGACTACTTCGTGCGGATGCACTACCTCGACTTCCTCTACCGCGAGCCGGAGCAACCGGGCTTCAACAACTGGCTCGCCACCATGCAAAACTGTCCGTCGGGCGACGCGCGCTGCGACCGCGTCTCGGTCTCGTCGGGCTTCTTCCGCTCTGACGAGTTCCAGATGAAGGGCTACTTCCTCTACCGCTTCTACCGCGTTGCCTTCGCGCGTCTCCCGACCTTCCGCGAGTTCATACGTGACCTGCGGCGCGTGACAGGCACGACGACCGCCGAGGTCAACGCTGCCAAGGCGGCGTACACCGATGAGTTCCGCAACCGCTCCGACTTCAAGGCGCGCTACGATGGGTTCTCTAACGATCAGTACGTCGATGCTCTGCAAACCACCGAGGGCGTGCAGGTCTCGAACAGCCAGCAACTCAAGGACGACCTGAACGCAGGGCGCAAGACGCGCGCCGAAGTGCTGCGAGCCATCGTCGAGAGCAACGAGGTGAACGTCAAGGAGTTCAACGGGGCGTTCGTCGCCATGCAGTATTTCGGCTACCTGCGCCGCGACCCAGAGCAGAAGGGCTACGACGACTGGCTCACGTATCTGAACGCGCACCCGTCGGACTTCCGCTCGATGGTTAGCGGCTTCGTCAACTCAATCGAGTATCGCTTGCGCTTCGGCAAGCCTTAGCCGGGAAAGAAACGTGCGCGCGGGCGGCGGCTACGATGGGTCGCCGCCCGCACTGCGTCATGCAGGAATAAGCGGCTCGGCTCTTCTCGGCTCACGCGACCCGCGTCCCTTCCGCGCACGCTCTGGCAAGCGGCGGCAGCCCTCCCGGCTAAACCCCACAGCCGCAAGCAGTAAAATCTCCCCAGCTAAGGCTTTTGTTGACATCCGTGTTCCAACAACATATAGTGGGCTCTCCCACGCCGCGCTCTATCGGCTGTGCTTTATCGGCGGGAGTGAGCCGAGATATAAAGAGCCGCAGAGAACGAAAGTCGCACGCATGTTCAAACTACAGAGACTAGAAATCACGGGCTTCAAGTCGTTCGCCGACTACACGGAATTACTTTTCACAGGCGAGGGCATCACCGCCATCGTCGGACCCAACGGCTGCGGCAAGTCGAACGTCTCCGACGCCATCTCTTGGGTCTTGGGCGAGCAACGCGTCAAGCACCTGCGTGGCTCGGACATGAAGGACGTAATCTTTCAGGGCTCACGCAACCGCCCGCCGAGCGGCATGGCTGAGGTCGTGCTACATCTGGTGCGCGACGAAGCGAGCGAAGAAGAGCCCGACATAGACGACATAGACTCGACGCTCGAAGAGATCGACGAGCACGAAGAAGTGATCGAAGAGCGGCTCGCGCCGGAACTACTCGGCGAAGTCTCAACGGAAGTGGCGGCGACCGCCGCGCTTGCTTCGCCGGACGAATCCTCGCCAGCCGCGATCTCAAACTCCACGGATTTATTCTCCGCCGAAGCCACGCAAGCCGACGCGCTGACCGAGAAGGCGCGACACCACGCCAAGCGACACTGGCGACCGCGCCGCCTCGCGTTGGGCTTCGCGCCGGGCGAGACCGTCTCGGTCGCGCGCCGACTCTACCGCGACGGCGAGAGCGAGTATCTGTTGAACGGTCGCGCCTGTCGCCTGCGCGACATTCAGGATTTGTTCTCCGGCACGGGACTTTCAGGCGCGCACTACGCCATCGTCGAGCAGGGGCGCATCGGTCAGATACTCTCCGCCAAGCCGATGGATCGCCGCACGCTCATCGAAGAGGCTGCCGGGATCACGAAGTTCCGCGTGCGCCAACGCGCGGCGGAGGCGCGGCTCGAAGGAGCGCGCCTGAATATGCGTCGCATCTCCGACATCGTCTCCGAGATCGAGCGGCAGGTCGGGAGTCTGCGCCGTCAGGCGGCGAAGGCTCGCCGCTACTCGACGCTACGCGAAGAGTTGCGCGAGCTGCTGCGGCGCGTCTATGCGGCGGACGAGCGCGCGCTGACCCTCTCGCTCGAAACGCTGCGCGAACAACTCGACGCGGCGGGCGAGCAGGAGCGCGCCCTCGCTGAAGAACTCGAAGAGCGCGAGGATGAGACGCGCCGCGCGACATCAATCGCGCGCGAGCGCGAAGGTGAATTGGCTACGGCGCGCGCTGCCGTCGCCGACGCAGCTCTCCAGCGTGACCGGCGTGAGCGCGAGCGCGCCTACCGCGAAGAGCAGGCGGAAAGTCTGGAGCAGCGCATCAGCGACATCGAAGCGCAGATGGAAGCCTTGCGCGCGCGGCTAGCCAATGTGCGCGCCGAGGGCGAAGGCTTGCGTGCGGGCGAGGCACGGCTTCGCGACGAGAGCGAGCAGAGCGCCGAAGCCCTGCGCTCAGCCGAGACCGACTACGCGCGTCTCTTGAACGACGTACTCGCAGCCGAGGCGGAGATCGAGTCGGCGCGCGCTGAGCTTCTGACGCACACGGCGGTCGCCGAGCGTCTCTCCGAGATCGGTCGTCAACTCGAAGCGACGCTCGAACGTCTCGCCCTTCAAGCAGAAGGTCTGGAACGCGAAGGCGAGCGGGCGAACGCCGCGCACGCCGAGTTCGAGACGAAAGCCGTCGCGCTGCAAATCGAGATCGACGCGGCGCGCAAGCGGCTCGAAAAGCTGATGGTCGAGCGCGCGGCTGCGTCCGAAGGTGTCGCGGCGGCGCGCTCTCTGGTCTCGACGACGCTCGCCGAGTACGCGCGTATGCGTGAGGAGGCGGCGCGCGTTCGCAACCGGCTTGAAACATTGTCAGAGTTAGACGAGAAGCGGGCACTCTATTCGCAAACCGTCCAGCGCATCTTCTCCACCGAGCTGATGGACGAAGCGGAGCGTGATCCTTCAAAAGATTTTCACACCGTCGGCACGCTCGCAGACATGATGCGTGTCGAGCCGCAGTGGGAGCGCGCGGTCGAGAGCATCTTTGGCGGATACCTCCAGACGGTCATCGTCCCGACGCCGGACGACGCCTCGCGCGCCGCTGCTTGGCTCGCCGCGAGCGGTGCGGGTCGCGCCACGTTCCTCGTCGCGGGACTGCACGGCGCGGGCGTGGACGATGCGCAGGCGGGCGAAATGTATTCGCGCGTCACGATTGACGACATCGGCGTGCGCGACGTGCGACTCGCAGACGTGCTCGGCGCGCCGCGCGAGCTGTTGACGGTCTTGAACCGCACGCTCCGGCGTGAGATGAGCGCGAGGATCGTCGCGAGTCTGGAAGAGGCGACCGCCGGGTCATATGAGACGGGCGAGCTATACGTGACGGTTGACGGCGAGTGGGTGTCGGGCGGTCAACTGGTCGCCGCGGGCGGCGCGGCGCAGGTTGAAGACGGCGCGGGGCTGCTCGCCTTCAAGCGTGAGATGCGCGAGCTTGAGACGCGCGCCGCCGAACTCGCCAGCGAAGTCGTCTCGGCGGAGGATTCTTTGAGCGCGGCGCGCGCGCGCCTCGTCGAGTTGGAAGAGACACTGCTGCTTCTGAACGAGCAGATCGGGCGCGAGGAGCGCGAGCAGGTGGCGCGTGAACTATCCTTCGCGCAGCTCACGCAGGAGATCGAACGCGCCGCGCGTCACGTCCGTGTCGTCGCTGAAGACGCGGCGCGGCTCGCAGATGAGCGGCGCGAAGTCGAAGAGCGGCGCGCGCGCCAGTCGTCCGAGTTTGGGGCGGCGAATTCGTCGCGCAAAGCGGCGACGCTGGCAGTCGCGGCAGCGGCGGAAGTCTTGGCTGAGGCACGGCGCAGGGGTGAAATCGAGAGCGAGCGTCTGGGCGGACAGCGCGCGGCTGCGGCAGCAGCAGCGGAGCGTCGGCGCGCCACGGCAGCAGAGCTGCGTCGCATCGAAGCCGAGTCGGCAGATTTGGAAGCGCGTCTCGAACGACACGCTGCTGAGACGGAAGAGATGCGCGTGCGTCTCGCCGAGCTGCGGCGCGCGCTCGAAGAGATGGAGGAGAGCGCGGGAACGGTCGAGAGCGAAGCGGCGGCATTGGAGTCGGAGGTCGGTCGCGCGTCGAGTCGCCTGAGCGCGGCGCGCGCGCGTTCGGATGAGTTGGCGGAAGAGTTAAGCGAGTTGAACCACCGCGCGGCGGAGGCGCGAGAGGCGCGCGCGCAGCTTGAGATCAACCGTGCGGAGGCGGCGGCGCGCCTGAACTACCTGCACGAGTCGTGCGTGGCGGAACTCTCGCAGACGCTCGAAGAGATCGTCGCGGCTTACGAGCCGGATGCCGAATTTGATCTCGAAGCGGGGCGTGCGCGCGTCGAGGAGTTGCGCGCGCGGCTCGAAAGTTTCGGCGCGGTAAACTTGATGGCGCTCGAAGAGTTGGGCGAATCAGAAGAGCGGCTCACGTTCCTGACAACGCAACGCAAGGACATAGAGGACGGCATCTTCTCGACCGAAGAAGCCTTGCGCGAGATCAAGAAACGCTCGCGCGAACGCTTCCGCCACGCCTTCGAGGAGATCAACCGCAACTTCGGGCAGATTTTCCTCGAGCTGTTCGGCGGCGGTCGCGGCGAGATGAGCATGATCGACGCGGACGACGTTTTAGAGTCCGGCATAGACATCGTCGCGCAGCCACCGGGCAAGCGTCTGCAAAACGTGCTGCTGCTCTCAGGCGGCGAGAAGGCGATGGCGGCGCTCGCGCTCGTGCTCGCGATCTTCCGTTATCATCCGTCGCCGTTCTGCCTGCTCGACGAAGTGGACGCGCCTTTGGACGAGGCAAACATCAGTCGCTTCACGGCGAAGATCGTCGAGATGGCAACGGAGACGCAGTTCCTCGTCATCACACACAACAAGCGCACGATGGAGATGGCGCGCGCTCTCTACGGCGTGACGATGGAAGATGCGGGTGTCTCGAAACTCGTCTCGGTTAAATTCGATTGAGTAAGCGAAAAGCAATCCTGCGAATAATCTTTGCCGCG
>JAVXVR010000582.1:0-3065 GCA_032230165.1 Acidobacteriota bacterium
CCCCAAGGGCGCTGGCGCCGCGAAAGGGAATTCAAGGCGCGGCGCTTTCATCCTCTGCGGGCGCGTCGCCGACGATCTCCAGAAAAACGTCTTCGAGGGTCGAAGGTCTGAGAATCGTGCGCTGTCCTGCGTAGCGTTTCATGATCGGCGTGAGCAATTCCGGCGCGGGCGCGAAATAGAGGTGCGCGCCGGAACGCTCCAACGCGCGCACGCGATGCTCAGCGTCGTCGGCGTCAGAGACGAGCGGCAAGTCGGCGGCGTCGCGGACTTCGAGGGCGTATGCGTCGAAATACTGGCTGACGAGCTGGCGCGGCGTGCCTGCGGCGACGATGCGACCGCGGTTGATGATGAGCAGGCGGTCGCAGAGTCTTTCGGCTTCGTCCATGTAGTGGGTCGAGATCAGGATCGTCAACTGCGTCTCGCGCCGCAGGCTTTCGAGGCGCTGCCAGATTTCCTGTCGCACCTGCGGGTCGAGCCCTGTGGTCGGCTCATCGAGGACGAGCAGGCGCGGCTCGTGCAAGAGCGCGCGCGCGATCATCAGGCGACGCTTCATGCCGCCCGACAACTCTTCGACGCGAGCCGAGTCGCGCGCACGGAGTCCGATAAAGTCTAGAAGCTCGTCGGTGCGGGCGAGTGCGCGCTTGGCGGGCAGGCGAAAGTAGCGCGCGTAGGCGAGGAGGTTGCGGCGGATGCTGAGGTCTGGATCGAGGTTGTTCTCCTGCGGGACGACGCCGAGGACGGAGCGTATGCGGCGTGCGTCGCGTTGCACGTCGAAGCCTTCGACATTGAGCGTGCCGGAGGTGAGCGGGGCGCGGCAGGCGACCATGCGCATCGTCGTGGACTTGCCCGCGCCGTTTGGTCCGAGCAACCCGAACGCCTCGCCGCGCCGGACGTGGAAGTCTAGTTGGTCAACCGCCGCACGCGCGCCGTAGAGCTTCGTCAGCCCCTGAGCCTCGACGACGCGCACGCGTTCGTCCGTTCCCGGCGCGGGCGCGGAGACTTGAAGCGTGGCTTGATCGCTCGTCGTCGGCACGGGCTCTACTGGTGACCGCTCTTTTTCCAGTCGGCGAGGAACTGCTCGAGTCCCTTGTCTGTGAGCGGGTGCTTGAGGAGCTGCTCGATGACTTTGAAGGGCATCGTGCCTACGTCCGCGCCGAGCCGCGCCGCTTCGACGACGTGCATCGGGTGGCGAATGCTGGCGACGAGGACTTCCGTGCCCCACTCGTAGTTGGAATAGATTTCGACGATCTCGCTGATGAGCTGCATCCCGTCGGTCGCGATGTCGTCGAGCCGACCGACGAAGGGACTGATGTAGGCGGCTCCCGCCTTGGCGGCGAGGATGGCTTGCGCGGCGGAGAAGCAGAGCGTGACGTTAACGCGCGTGCCCTCGTCCGTGAGCGCGCGCGTCGCCTTCAAGCCGTCACGCGTCAAGGGGCATTTGACGACGACGTTGGGGGCGATCTTGGCGTACTCGCGCCCCTCTCGCATCATGCCGTCGAAGTCGAGGCTTGTGACTTCAGCCGAGACGGGACCTTTGACGATCTCGCAGATCGACGCGATGTGGGTTTTGAAATCAATGTTGCCCTCTTTGGCGACGAGCGAAGGGTTGGTCGTCACGCCGTCAGCCAAGCCGAGGTTTGCCGCCTCGCGAATCTCATTCAGATTCGCCGTATCGATAAAGAATTTCATCTCGCCTCCTCTTCGCGTTCGCGCGAAGAAAGTTTACAACATTAAGACAGACGCGCCGACTTAAAGGTGCGGCGCGCGCACAGGGTTGCGGAGCGTGCCGACGCCCTCGACCTCAACCTCGACGGTGTCGCCGTCGCGCAAGAGCCCGACGCCGGCGGGCGTGCCTGTCGAGATCACGTCGCCGGGCTCGAGCGTCATCATGCGCGAGACATAGCGTATGAGGAAGGGGACTGAGAAAGCCATCTGGCTCGTGCGCCCGCGCTGTCGAACCTCGCCGTTGACGCGCGTCTCGACGCGCACGTCGAGCGGGTCGATGTCGGTCACGACGTAAGGTCCGAAGGGGAAAAAAGTGTCGAAGGATTTGGCGCGCGTGAACTGCACGTCGCGCTTTTGCAGATCGCGCGCCGTCACGTCGTTGGCGCAGGTGTAGCCGAGGACATAGAGAAGCGGGTCTTCATCATCGCTGAGATTACTCGCCCGGCGTCCGATAACGACAGCAAGTTCGCCCTCGTGCTCGACGCGTTCGGAATAAGGTGTGAGCGTGATGGCGTCTCTGTGCCCGATGACGGCGGAAGGGGCTTTGAGGAAGAGCAGGGGCTCTGCGGGCATCTCGTTGCCCAGCTCCGCCGCGTGCTCTCGGTAGTTGCGCCCGACGCAGACGATCTTCGTGGGCGCGCAGGGCGCGACGAGTCGCGCTTCGTCGAGCGGCACGCGCACGGCTGCGTCGCGCGGCTCGAAGTTGCGCGCGAAGACGTCTCGCTCGTCGAGCGGAAAGACGTGCGCGCCATCTATGAAGCCGTAGCGCGGGGCGTCTGTGTCAGCAGTTATGAAGCGACAAAGTTTCATGGGCTCTTGAGAAGCTGTTCGGAGACGACTTCTGACGGGGGGCTCGTGTTGCCCGCCGCATCGACGGCGTTGATGTAGTAGTAATATTTCACGCCCGGTTCGACGGCGTCGTCGGCATAGGTCGTACGGTCTGTGGGATTGCGCGTCAGCTTGCGCCATTGATCCTTCGGGAGATTGGGATCGGGCGAGCGGAAGATGTTGTAACCTACCACATCGCGTTCATCATTTGCCGCGAAGAAGAGAGAGATGCGCTGCGTGCTTGCGTTTGTGCTGAGCCCCTTAGGCGCTGTGGGCGCGAACGTGTCGCGCGGTGTAATCGAGAGCGAGTTCGAGTTGAGGCTTTCGACCTGCGAGCCGCCCGTGCCGAGCGAGACGGCGCGGACGGTGTAGACGTACTCTTCTCCGAACCTGAAAGTCTGATCGTTGAACTCGGTGCGCGTCAGCGGCGCGGAGTTGAGCGGCGTCTGAGCGGGCTGCGTCTGCGAGCGATCCGTGCGATAGACGTTGTAGCCGAGCAGGTTGACGGGCGT
>JAVXVR010000595.1:0-7145 GCA_032230165.1 Acidobacteriota bacterium
TGCTCAGCCGCACCCTGCGCGGGAGGGTTCAAGAGCGCGTCCCAACGGTAGCGCGGCTGCGTGCCGGACTCCGCGAGACGCTTGAAGACGAGGCGCACGACCGCGTCCGTCACCCAGTTGTGGTAAAACTCGCCGACCGAAGCCAGCTCGGCGTCGGGCGCGGGGTTCATGAAATCAATGGCGTAAGGCACGCCGTCCTTGATAGCGAACTCGATGGTGTTGATGTCGTAGCCCAGCGCGCGGCAGAGCGTGCGCACGTCTGCGGCGACGCGCTCGGCGAGTTCGGTCGAAAGATAGTTCGGATCGTTGATGTACTGCTCGCCCGACAGGTAAGGCTTGCGCGGATCGTAGGGCATGATCATCACTTCCTCCTGCCCTATGCAGTAGCAGCGCACGAACTGATCGAAAGAGATGAACTCCTGCAAGGTCATGCAGAGCGTGCCCGTCGTGTCGTAGACGCGCCACAGCTCTTCGAGCGAATCTACGCGCGAGACGTTCTTCCAGCCGCCGCCGTCGAAGGGCTTGATGATCGCAGGGAGCCCCGTGTAATCAACGATGCCCTGCCAGTCGAGCGGGAACTGGAGATTGCGCAGAGATTCGTTGGTGATGCCCTCGATGTAGTCCTTCTGCGGCAGCAGCACAGTCTTCGGGATCGCGACGCCAAGCTTCGTGGCGAGCGAGTAGTTGAAGATCTTGTCGTCGGCAGACCACCAGATAGTGTTATTGATGACGTATGTGCCTTCGATCACGCAGCGCTTGAGATAGCCGCGGTAGAAGGGAACTTCGTGCGAGATGCGGTCGATGATGATGTCGTAGCGTCTGCCTTCGTCGAGGCGAACGCCGCCGACCTCGACGAACTCGGCGACCACGTCGCCCCCTCCGCGCTCATTAATCCGCTCGATCAGCGCGAGCGGGAAAGTCTTCTCCCGCCCGACCAGAATGCCTACTCTTTTCACAGCCATATCCTTTCCTAAAAACAGTGACAAGTGACGAGTGACAGGTGACAAGCAAGACTGGCGACCGGCTTTGCTTGTTACCTGTCACTCGTCACTTGTCACGGGTTCTATGAAAACCCTGAACTCTAACCGCCCGCTTCGCGCCTTGTCAACGTGCGGGCATCCGGCGGGGTCGCCTGCCGCATCAATAGAAAGTGTCTGATCAGCGCGGCGCGCGGAGGCTTTCAGTCGCGCACCTGTGTTACAATTTCGCGAACCGCGAATGAGCCGAAGCCCTCCCGTGCGGCTGCCGTCGAAGAACAAAGTTTAAGGAGAATATTTTTCGTGTTGCGTTACGTGAGACTCTTGGCGTTTGCCGCCGCGCTCGTCGCTGCGGCGGGAGTGTCGCCCTGTTTGGCGCAGACGCCCACGCCCGCCCCCGAACTGAGCCCGACCCCGCCGAAGAAGGCTGTCGCCCCGCCCATCCAGGAGGAAAAGAACAAAGAGAAGCAGGCGAAGCTCACCCTTAAAGACCTCAAGAATCCGAGCGCGGAGCAACTGGCGGAGCTGGTCGTCGCCGTTTACGGCAACAGCTACGGGCGCGCCGTCCTGAACCAAGTCCGGCGCAACGGCGTCGAGAGCGGGCACGTGACGCGCACGAATCAGGAAGGGCAGCCCGAAGACATCAGCTACGAGCACCGCTTCGTCCACGGCGAGAGCTTCGCTAAAGACAAGATTCGCCTCGATCAGAAGATGCCCGCGATGGAGTACGCGCTCGTCTATAACGAGGGGAAAATCTGGGGCGTTATCAACGGCACGCCCTTCACCCCGCGCGAGGACGCGACGAAAGACTTTCTCTCGCAGGCTTATCACGGCATCGACGCGCTCCTGCGTTACAAAGAGAATGGCTCGACCATCGCTTACGGCGGGCGCGACAAGCAGAAGAACATCGATCTGTGGCTCCTCGATCTAACCGACAAGGACGGCAAGCACAAGACGCGCTACTACATCAGCGCGAACACCGACCCGCGCCTCATCGCGCGTGTGCTCTGGCTCGAATACGAGGAGCCGAACCCGGCGGGCGGCGAGCCCATCAAGTACCGCCGCACCTTCCACGACTACCGCATCGCGCAAAGCACCCTCGTCGCATACCGCACGGTGCTCTACGCCGATGGCAAGCAGGTCGAGGAGTCGCGCATCTCGAACGTCACCTTCGGCATCAAGATGGACGACTCTTACTTCCAAAACCCGCAGCAGGCGTCGAACTGACGCGCGACGATCTCAACACAGCAAGCCGAGGGACTGAGCGTTGAAGCTCAGTCCCTTTTCTATGCGTCACCATCGGACTAAACGCTCGAAGGGTAACGTGCGGCGACGGAGAAGCCGTGGAATTTGATCAGCGCGTCGCTACAGACTTTCATTTCCGCGCACTCTTGATTAAGCTGTGCGACAAGCAGCAGATAACTCCGGTGAGGCATCCGGGCAATTCGTTCCCGCTCATACGTAGGCTGGGATGATCCTTCTTTTTTGCTGCGCGGCGACAAAGGCATTATCACTCAGGGATGCGAGAGCAATATTGCTCTCCGAGGTCTCAACCGATGAACGATCAATCTTTCAAGCCCGTCACTTACGATCCATCCAATGTGCTTATCGAAGGGACGGGGCTGAGCGCGTCGGAGTTGACAAAACTCGCGCCGCGACTCGTCGCCGCGCGTGACGAAGTGCTCGCCGATCTTGAGATGGTGAACACGGGCGCGACGGTGCCGTCCGCGAAGCAGCCTTTGGACGCGGGCTTCATCGATCTCCCCGATCGTCTGCTCGCCGCGTACCGCAGCGACAATGATGCGAGCGAGGTCGGACGGATCATATCCGCCGCCCAGCGGCTCGGCGAGATGGTTGATCGCTTCGTCGTCATCGGCATCGGCGGCTCTTACATGGGCGCGCGCTCGCTGTTCGAGTCTTGCTGCCACCCGTACCACAACGAGCTGAGCCGCGAAGCGCGGCGGGGCAAGCCGCGCATGTATTTCGTCGGCAACAACGTTGATAACGACGACACGCAGGGGTTGCTCGACGTGCTCGGTCGCGGGCGACGCGCCGATGGCGCGGGCGAGCGTTGGGGCGTCATCGTCGTCAGCAAGAGCGGCGGCACGCTTGAGCCTGCGGTGGCACTCCGACAGTTTCTCTCTTTCATGCGGCAGTCGCTTGGAGACGATCAGACGCTCTTGCCGAAACTCGTCATTCCCGTCACAGGTCGGGACAGCAACCTCTTCAACCTTGTCACGGAATTGGGCTGCGACGCGATCTTCGACATCCCCGACAACATCGGCGGGCGCTATTCGATCCTGACCGCTGTCGGTCTCGCCCCCGCCGCTGTGCTCGGTCTCGACATCGTCAAGCTACTCGAAGGCGCGGCGGCGATGAACGCGCGCTTCCGCACAGCCTCGCCCGGCGAGAACCCCGTGCTCGATTACGTGGGCGTCTGCCACTTGATGGAAGCGCAGCGCGCCGCCACGATTCGCGTGATGACCGTGTGGTCGCAGGGGCTCGAAGCCTTGGGGATGTGGTACGACCAACTGCTCTCGGAGAGTCTCGGCAAGGACGAGCGCGGGGCGACGCCCTTGACCGCCGTCAACACGCGCGATCTGCATTCGCGCGGGCAGCAGCACCAGCAGGGGCGACGTGATAAGCTCATCACGAACGTCGTCCTCGATGAATTCAAACGCGAGCCGCTGCCGGTGGGCTCGTCCGGGTTGAATCAAGACAACTTGAACGCGATAGCTGAGAAGACGATGCCGGAGCTGATGTCCGCCGCGATCAACGGCACGAAGCGCGCCTATCGTGAAGATCGTCGCCCGACCGCCGACATACACTTACCGCGCTCGGACGAGGCGTCCATCGGTCAGCTCTATCAGATGCTGATGCTCGCGACCATCGTCGAGGGGCGTCTCATTGGCATCAACCCTTACGGGCAGCCCGGCGTCGAGGCATACAAGAAGCACATGAAATCTATTTTGTCGGGCGAAGAGTAGTTTGTTCGAGCACGCGCTCGCGCGCGCGAAGGGAATCAAGATGGCAGAAACTGAAGGTAACGAAAAAAAAGCGCAGGTCGGCATGATCGGTCTCGCCGTGATGGGCGCGAACCTCGCGCAGAATATCGAGCGCAACGGCTACACGGTCGCCGTCTTCAATCGCGAACAGACGCGCGTTGATGAGTTCGTCCGGCAAAACGCGGGGAAGAAGTTTATTGGCGCGAAGTCATGGGAGGATTTCGTCAAGTCTTTGGAGCGCCCGCGCAAGATCATTCTGCTCGTCAAGGCGGGCGACCCTGTTGACTGGACGATCAACCAGATCAAGCCTTACCTCGAAGCGGGCGACATCATCATCGACGGCGGCAACTCATACTTTCTCGACACGGCGCGGCGCGAGCAGGAGTTGAAGGCGCAGGGGTTTTTCTTCATCGGCTCCGGCGTCTCCGGCGGCGAGAAGGGCGCGCTTCTGGGTCCTTCTCTCATGCCCGGCGGCGACCGCGACGCATACGAAAAGATACGCCCCATCTGGGAAGCGATAGCGGCGAAGGTGGACGACGGCGCGTGCGTCACCTACATCGGACCCGGCGGCGCGGGGCACTTCGTCAAGATGGTGCACAACGGCATCGAGTACGGCGACATGCAGCTCATCGCCGAAACTTATGACATCATGCGCCGCGTGCTCTCGATGTCGGCGGACGAGATGGCGGACGTGTTCGACGAATGGAATCGCGGCGAGCTTGAATCCTACCTCATCGAGATCACGGCGAAGATTTTGCGCGTGAAAGACCCTGAGACGGGCAAGCCCTTAGTCGATCTCGTGCTCGACAAGGCGGGGCAGAAGGGAACGGGCAAGTGGGCGAGCGAGATCGCGCTCGAACTCGGCGACCCGATCCCGACCATCGACGCGGCGGTCAACACGCGCACCCTCTCGGCACACAAAGAGGAGCGCGTCGAGGCGAGCAAACAGATTGCCGCGCCGACCATAGCGAAGTTTGAGGGCGACCGGCGCGAACTCATCAACGCCGTCCACGATGCGCTCTACGCCGCGAAGATTTGTTCCTACGCGCAGGGCATGAGCCTCATTCGCGCTGGCTCTGACAATTACAAGTGGAACATCGATCTCGGCGAGACGGCGCGCATCTGGAAAGGCGGCTGCATCATCCGCGCGCGCTTCCTCGGCAAGATCAAGCAGGCTTACCAGAACAAACCTGATCTCCCGAATTTGTTACTCGATCCAGACTTCAACTCGTGGGTCGCGAAGGCGCAAGGCAACTGGCGACGCGCGATCATGGTCGCCGTCGCGGCGGGTGTCCCCGTCCCCGGCATGACCGCGAGCCTCGGCTACTTCGACACGTATCGCACCGCCGACCTGCCATTGAATTTGACGCAGGCACAACGCGACTTCTTCGGCTCGCACACCTACGAGCGCTCAGACAAGCCCGGCGCGGGCGCGATTCATACCGAGTGGGAAGAGCTACTTGAGAAGCAGGCGAAGCCCGCTAACTAATCCATGTCAACGACAGTCTTAGAAAATCCTCTGCGTGAAGGGATGCGACTTGAGCGCGCTGCGGAGCCCTGCTGCGTCGTCATCTTCGGCGCGTCGGGCGATCTCGCCAAACGCAAGTTGATCCCGGCGCTCTTCCGGCTCGCGCAAGAGCGGCTCGTGCCTGCGGAGTTCGCCATTCTGGGTGCGGCGCGCACGCCGATGGAGACCGACGAGTTTCGCGCGCGTATGCGCGAGGCGGTCGCGGAGTTCTCTGAAAATAAGGAGATTGACGCTCAAGTCTGGGAATCGTTCGCGCAGAAAATTTATTACGACACGCTCGATATCGGCACGCCGGACGATTACAAAAAACTCGCCGGGCTGCTCGAACGCATCGACGCCGAGCATAACACGCAGGGCAATCATCTCTTCTATCTCTCGACCGCGCCCAGTCTGTACGCCGAAGCCGTCAAACAACTCGGCGATGCGGGTTTGACGAAATCGAAGGGCTGGGTGCGCGTCGTCATCGAGAAGCCATTCGGTCGCGATCTCGAAAGCGCGCGCGGGTTAAATCGCGAGATTCACGAACATCTCGACGAGTCGCAGATTTACCGCATCGATCACTACCTCGGCAAAGAGACCGTCCAGAATCTGCTCGTTTTCCGCTTCGCCAACGGCATCTACGAGCCGCTCTGGAATCGCCAGTACATAGACCACGTGCAGATCACGAACGCCGAGACGGTCGGCGTCGAGGGGCGCGGCGGCTACTACGAGGGCGCGGGTGTCTTGCGCGACATGATCCAGAACCACGTCTTTCAGGTTCTCTCGCTCATCGCTATGGAGCCGCCCGCCTCTCTCGGCGCGGAAGCCGTGCGCGACGAAAAGTTCAAGGCGATGCGTGCGGCGCGCGCCTTCACGCCGGAGCGCGTGGGCGCAGAGTGCGTGCGCGGGCAGTACGGCGCGGGCTCGATCAACGGCGAGCGCGTCCCCGGTTACCGCGAAGAGCCAGACGTGGCGAAGGACTCCGCGACCGAGACGTTCGCCGCGCTCACGATGTACTTCGACAACTGGCGCTGGTCGGGTGTCCCGTTCTTCATACGCTCGGGCAAACGTCTGGCGAAGCGCGTCACAGAGATCGCCATCCAGTTCAAGGACGCGCCGGTTCACCTCTTCGGTCGCGAGATGATGGAGCAGATCGACCCGAACCAGCTCATCATACGCATCCAGCCGGATGAAGGCATCACTTTGCGCTTCGCCGCGAAAGTGCCCGGACAACTCACGCGCGTGCGCGACGTGAACATGGACTTTCGCTACGGCTCATCGTTTGGCATCCACTTGGCGGAAGCCTACGAGCGTCTGCTGCTCGACTGTATGCTCGGCGATCAGACGCTCTACGCGCGCACCGACATGACCGAGCGCGGCTGGGAGATCGTCATGCCCATCCTTGAAGAATGGGAGCGGACGAAACAGGAAGTGCAATTCCCGAACTACGAGGCGGGCACTTGGGGACCTGAAGCATCGGACGAGATGATGGAGCGTACGGGTCGCAGGTGGCGCAGACCATAATAAGTCCGGAGTCGCAAGTATGGAGTCCAAGAGTTGAAGCGGAGTACATTTTCCGACTCCGAGACTTCAGACTCACAACTCCAGACCATCGTTGAAATGGAGACGCAAACACAGCCCAATCCCGAAGCGGCG
>JAVXVR010000614.1:0-10452 GCA_032230165.1 Acidobacteriota bacterium
CCACGTCGGCGCGTCCTTGCCGTTGAACGAGACGATGCGGTCACCGACACGAAGCCCCGCCGTCTCTGACGCCGCGCCCGCTTCGATCTTGCCGACGACGGGCGAGGTCGGCATCACAGGCACGCCCGACAGGATCGCGGCGAAGAAGACGACGGTGAGCGCGGTTAGAATGTTCATCGTGGGACCTGCGACCATGACGAGAAACTTCTGCCAGCGCGGTCGAAGATCAAAACGCTCACGCGCCGGAATGTTCTGCGCCGACGTGCCTTCGACGGGCGCGTTCGTGTCGTCGCCGCCGAGTTTGACGTAGCCGCCCAGGGGGATGAGGCTCACGCGGTAGTCGGTCGTGCCCCAGCGTTTGCCGAAGAGGCGCGGTCCGAAGCCGACCGAGAAGGTCTCGACGCGGATGCGAAAAAGCTTGGCGACGATGAAGTGACCGAACTCGTGCAGCACGACCGCCGAGCCAAGGATGAAGATAAAAGGCACGACCAGGTAGAACAGATGAACCATGAGTGACTTATCTCTCTTTGAAAAATCAGAGCCGGGGTATTAGAAGCGCGGCTGATCTGCGCCGTTGCATCAGTTTACGCGAACTACGGTTTAAATGTCTAAACGCGGGCACAGAATTAGTTGACGCGGGCAGACTTCGGCGAGTCTTGAGCAGTCTGCGCGCCGCCTATTTCCTCAATGAATGCGCGGGTTGCGCGCCGCGCGGCGGCGTCGGTTTCGAGCACGATGGAGAGATCATCAGCGTCGCGCGCCTCGTGCGCGTCGAGCGCGCGCGAGATGACGTGGGCGATGTCTGTGAGGCGTATGCGCCCGTCGAGGAAGGCTGCGACCGCCATCTCATTGGCGGCGTTGAGCGCGGCGGGCGCGGTGCCGCCCTCGCGCAGCGCGCGGTAGGCAAGCTCGATGCAGGGGAAACGCACGGTGTCGGGCGGCTCGAAGTGTAGCGCGCCGATCTGGGTGAGATCGAGCGCGGGCGTCTGCGATGCGTGCCGCTCCGGATAGGTCAGCGCGTACTGGATGGCGTGGCGCATGTCGGTCGCGCCGAGCTGCGCGATGACGGAGCCGTCAACAAGCTCGATCATCGAGTGGACGACCGATTCAGGGTGGACGACGATTGATATCTCGTCCGCGCCGAAGCCGAAGAGCCAGCGCGCCTCTATGACTTCGAGACCCTTGTTCATCAAGGTCGCCGAGTCAATCGTGATCTTCGCGCCCATCTGCCACGTCGGGTGGCGCATCGCCTCCTCGACTGTCGCCCGCTCCATCTCCTCGCGCGACTTCAGGCGAAAGGGGCCACCTGATGCGGTGAGGATGAGGCGGCGCACCTCTTCGCGACGCTCGCCGCGCAGGCACTGGTGCAGCGCATTGTGCTCAGAATCGACTGGCAAAATCTCCGCGCCGGATTTTTCCGCCGCGCGCGTCATCAACTCGCCCGCGATGACGAGCGACTCCTTGTTCGCGAGCGCGACGCGCTTCCCCGCCTCGACGGCGCGTAAGGTAGGCACGAGACCGACCGCGCCGACCGTCGCGCTCACGACGCAAGTCACGTCGTCGTGCGTTGCGACTTCGACGAGTCCCGCTTCGCCCGTGCGGATGCGCGGCAGCAGCGCGTCGAGCTTCTTCAGCTCCCGGCGTAGCCCTTCAGCGCATTCTTCCGTCTCGACAGAGACGAGTTCGGGGCGGTGGCGCGCGCACTGTGCGGCGAGGCGTTCGACGTTGCGACCGGCGGCGAGCGCGACGACCGAGAAGCGCTCGCCGAGGGCTTCGACGACGCGCAGGGTGTTGCAGCCGATCGATCCGGTCGAGCCGAGGATGCTGATGCCGCGCGGGTTCGTCATTCGAGGTGTTTGTCGAGCAGGCTTGTGATCTCGCTCGCCGGGAGCCGCCCCGCGTGCCGCTCCGCTTCGACGCCGTTTTTGAAGAGTATGAGCGTGGGCACTTGCTTCACCTCGAAGCGGCGGAAGAGTTCTGGCTGCTCGCTCAGATTGTAGCGGACGAGGCTCGCGCGCTTCTCGTATTTGGGCGCGATCTCGTCGAGCGTCTTGTCGAGTTCGACGCTGTCGGGGCTTGAAGGCGAGCCCAGCACGACGAGGACAGGCTCGTCCGACTTGAGCACATCGGCGGCGAAACTCTCCTCGTCGAATTTCTGGTCGTCGTCGCTGACATCTGTGTCGTCGCTCGCGTTCGTGTTGTTGTCCGCGTCGTCGCTCTCGTCGGCGTTGCCCTCTTCGTTCTGCGAAGGCGTGTCGGCGGCAGCGTCAAAGTTCTTCGTCAGATAAATTCTCTGTCCTGCCGCGTTGTCGTAAAACGCATCAACGACGCGCCACTCGTGCCCGCTGCGGTAGGCGAGCACGACCGTCGAGTTGACGCTCGCGCGCGCGCCCACGGTCTTCAAGTGCAGCTCGGCGTTGCCCGTCGAGTTCTGCGCGTTGACGCTGCCGGTCGTAAACCAGCCGAAGTCTTGTACCTCGCCGATGTCTTGCTTGAGTCGCTCGTTCTGGCGGAGAAAGGTTTTGGCGGTCTGCGCCGCGTCGCTGTGGTCGAGGCTGTAGAAGACGAAGCCGAGGATGCCGCCCGCAACGAGGGCGACGACGAGCGCGAGCGCAGAGAGGATGCCGACGACGATCAGTACGACTTTCTTGGTTGTCATCCGGGTCTCACGCTCATCGTTACCGTCGCGCACACACACGCGCGCGTCAAGGGATCAGCTTCTGGAAGTGCGCGGGGAAGTAGTTGACAGCGAAATAGTAGAGGAGGGGCGCGTTGAAGAGCAAGCTATCGAGCCGGTCGAGCAGCCCGCCGTGACCGGGCAGAATCTTCGCCGCGTCTTTCGCGCCCGCGCTGCGCTTCAAAGCGCTCTCTGTGAGATCGCCAAGGACGCCGCAGACATTCATCAACGCCGCGAGCGGGAGCGCGGCGCGCAGGGTGAGTTCGGGAAAGAACCAGTAGTGCGCGAGCGCAGCCGCCGCGAGACTCGCAAGCATCCCGCCGACTGCGCCCTCCCAGGTCTTCCCCGGACTCACACGCGGCGCGAGCTTGTGGCGACCGAGCGCGCGCCCCGTGTAGTAAGCCGCCGTATCCGACCCCATCAGGACGAGCAGGAAGAAGAAGAGCAGGTCGCGCGCAAGCGCGGGCTCAAACGTCGTGCGCAGCGCTATGACGTGACCGCCGAGAAAGACGACATAGAGGACGCCCAAGACGGTCGCCCCTGCTGATCCGATCATGCGCTCGAAGGGCGCGCCGCGCATCATCGCCGCCGCGAGCGCGACGACGACGAAGGCGACGAGTGTCATCACGACGAGCGCGGGCGCGGCAGAGAGCGCGCGATAGTAGAAGAGCACGAGGAAGGCGACGGCGAAGACCGTGCCCAGCTCGCGCATCGCCTTCAGGTCGCGACGTGCAGAGAGAATCCAAAACTCGTAGAGTCCCGCCATCATCGCCGCCGCCGCGAGCAGGACGAAGACGAGCGCGAGCCGGTCGAACCAGATCGAGGCGATGATGACGGGCAGCGCGATGAGCGCGGTCAGGATGCGTTGCATTCGGTTTACGGTCTGCCACTCCGCGAGAAGTAGGAATGTCGTCGAACGTTAAATAAGCGATGGCGGACTTGTCAAACTGCGGCGAGTGCTGCCGCAATTTATCATTTAATTGCGCTCGACTGGCGAGTTTTTATTGACACACATGGTTTCTTGCATTACCACACATCAGCAGTAATCAAAGGTGTGAGTAAGAGCACACGGGTACAATCTTTTTGGCTCTGACGGGGATTTGAGGCGTGTATATCGAAAAGCCGTTGGAGATAAGCCTGATGAAACATCTAGTTCCGTCCTTCATCTTAATAATCACGCTGGTCGTTTCTCACAACGCGCAGAATATAGATGCCGGACACAAAAGCGTTGACGTAGCCGCCCGCAAGTTTGAGTTGCTCAACGACCTCAGGGCGCTCGCCGAAGATGCGCTGAAACTTGATCAGCCGCTGGCGCGCGCTGCGGCAGACGCCGAGATCGCGGACGCCGCCTGGTCGCTTGACCGCGAGTGGGCGAAGACATTGCTGCTCGGAGCTTTCAGGCTGACGTTCCCGGCGGAGGGTGAACGCCGCCCTGTCGCCCGTCCCATCGGCGCTGCGCCGCGGCTCAGTTCGAGCACTGACCGAGCGCGCAACCAAGTGAGGGCTCGCATCTTTAACATTGCCGGGCGGGAGAAGTCCTTCACTGCTCAACTAGCACAAGAAGGGGTCGGGCACGTGGATAGGCTCGAAGAGGATGGGATATATGCGGAACTGGCTCGGAGGTCGCTTGCCAGTGGGAACAAAGAAGACGCGATTAATTATTCCCTCCGGGCGTTCGAGATCGACGCGGCGCAGTCGGCTGGGGGAATCATCAACGACTTGGCGCTTCAGGATCGAGCCGCAGCCGACAAACTGCTTCTCAATTACATCGAAAGCCTCAAGCCGCTACCGGTCTCCGACAGGAATGGCAGCCTCTGGAGAATAGACTTCACTCTCGCCCAGTTGATTTTCCCGAACTCTATTTTCTTCGAATCCAGACGCAACATTCCCTCGCCCGGGGCGGAAGTGATGCGCGCCTACGTCGGCTATGTCATCGAGACTTTAAGTCGGCTGGCGCAGACCGAGCCTGACAGGATGAAATTCGACAGGAGCTTTCTCCTTTCAGCGTGGCTGCCGCTCAGACAGTACGCGCCGGAATTGACGCCGACTTTTATGGAGTTGGAACGCCTCACCCGCACTCCGGGTCAGAACTCTGATCTACCCACGCAGAGCCACGAAGAGCGCGACAAAGAGTATTTTGACAAGATGGACAGAGAGGCGCTGAAGAGCGACCGACCTGACGAGCGGTCGATCAGCTCACTGATCAGCCGCGGCGAGTTCGACACGGCGCGCAAGCTCATCGGCAAACTGCCGGACGGAGAGCAGAAGGCACAGCTTAGCGAAAGATTGAATATGAGCGAGGCGCTCAGCCTAGTGGCGAAAGATGACATCTCTGGCGCGAGTAGGCTCGCCGAACGCTTGACCACCGCGCTCTCGATCAATCGCGTCTATCCCGCCATCGTCAATAAGTGCGCCGCCAGGAAGGATCAACTGTGCGTCACGAGTTCGGTCTATCAAGCGGTAAAACAGCTGAAGGTTGCCGACCGTGCGCTGCCCGTCCCACCCGCAGGCATACCGGCGTCGGCTTTATCCGGCGATGAAGAGATCGATCCCGTCCTGTCGAGTCTCGGTCAGTTGGCGAAGGCGGTCGCCCAGCTCGACTCGCAACTCGCAGCGGAAGTCCTGGATGAGATGGTGGAAGCCGCCAACCGCAGCCGGGTGGACACTGGTCAAGGTCGCACAGGCTTCGAGCCAGATGTCTTTAAGACATTGGCGAAACGGGATGAGTCACGCGCCAGGCAGTCTGCCGACGGGCTGAAAGATCGCTTGCGGCGTCTCACAGCAATGGCGGAGATTTATCAGTGGAAGGTCTCGGAGTTGAAAGAGAAGCCTTAGATGTTCTAACGATATGAGACCGCGATCAGTTGGAGTTAACGACGAGCTTGAGACCGCCGAAGCGACGGTCTCGCCCTTGAAAATCTACGACCGCTTCGAGCAGGTCGGCGCGGCGGAAATCGGGCCACAGGGTCTCGGTCACGTGAATCTCACTGTAAGCCGCTTGCCAGAGCAGGAAGTTCGAGATACGCATCTCGCCGCTCGTGCGCACGAGGAGATCGAGTTCGGGCAGACCTTTCGTGTACAACTCGCCCTCGATGTCGCCTTCGGTGATCTCTGCGGGCGCGCGACCCTCCGACAGCAAGCGCGCGATTGCCGCGCGACAGGCGTCAACGATCTCGGCGCGACCGCCGTAGTTGAGCGCGACACTTAAGGTCATCCCCGTGTTCTTTTCCGTGCGCTCGATGGCGCGCTGAATCTCACGGCGGACGCTTTCGGCGAGCGCCTCTGTGCGACCGATGGTCTGGAAGCGTATGTTCTGCCGGTCGATCTCTTCGAGTTCGAGCCGCAGGTAACGCTTGAGCATGCGCATCAACGCGTCCACCTCGAAGCGCGGTCGCTTCCAGTTCTCGGTCGAGAAGGCGTAGAGCGTGAGAGCTTTGAGACCGAGACGCGCGCCCGTGTCCACCGCCGCGCGCACCGCCTCGACCCCGGCGCGATGACCCGCGATGCGCGGCTGCCCTCGCTGCGCCGCCCAGCGACCGTTCCCGTCCATGATGATGCCGACGTGACGCGGCAAACGATCCCACGCGACGCGCTTCAACAACGTCTCGTCGCGCGAGCCCGGCTCGACCACGCCGACAAAATCCGAGAGCATTCGATCTTTTTCCTCTTCGATTCTCTGCGCGAGGCTTCCCGCCGCCGCGCCCGCATCTTAATCGCACCAAGAGGGCAAAGCAAACACGTCGAATCGGTCGTCGCCGCTCATTTAGTAGCTGACTTCGACGAGCGTCAGACCTTTGGCGGGCGCGGTCGCTCCGGCGAGAGTGCGATCCCCGGTGGCGAGCGCGCGCGTGATCATCTCGCCGTCAATCTCTCCGCGCCCGACGGCGAGCAGCGTGCCCGCAATCGAGCGCACCATGTAGCGCAAAAAACCGTCGGCGCTCACTGTGATCTCGATCATGTGCCCGCGTGCCTGCTCGCTCCAGAACTCCGCGATTTCAAGGCGCGTGAGGTTGCGCACGCGATTCTCCACGTCCGCCTGCGCGGCGGAGAAGGCGCTCCAGTCGTGCACGCCGAGGAAGAGCCGCCCGCACTCGCGCATCCGCTCGATATCGAGAGAGCGCGGCTCGTGATGCGCGTAGCGGACGACGAAAGGCGAGATGAAGTTTTCATGGAAGACGTAGTAGCGATAGGTCTTGCCCCGCGCGGAAAAGCGCGCGTGGAAATCTTCGGGCGCGACCTCGCACGCGATCACGCGCACGTCGCGCTCGATGTTGCCGTTAATCGCCGCGCGCAACTTCTCAGGCTCCCACGCGCGCCGCAGCTTCACGCTCGCCACCTGACCCTCGGCGTGCACGCCCGCGTCCGTGCGCCCCGCGCCGTGTACCGTGACCGGCTCGCCTTCGAGCAACGCGAGCGCGCGCTCCAATTCGCCCTGCACCGTGCGCTCACCCTGCCCTTGCGTCTGCCAGCCCGCGAAGTCTGTGCCGTCGTATTGGATGTTCAGTCGGAAAATCATAAGAGTCGTAAACCGTAACAGGTGACAAGTGACAAGCAAGATCAAGCAGTCTTGCTTGTCACTTGTCACGGTTTACCTGTCACGGCGCTTCTGCTGCCCGGCTTAATCGCCGTCTCGCCACGCAGGCAGGCGGGGCAAACTTCGGACGCGAAGGCGGGCACGTCGAGCGTGGCGAGCGAGACGCGAGGCAATCCGACGTCGGCGCGACCTCCCGAACGATCAATGATCGACGCCGCGGCGACAACGCGCGCGCCCGCTTCGCGCAAGGCATCTATGGTCTCGCGCGTCGAGCCGCCGGTCGTGATCACGTCTTCGACGACGAGGACGCTCTCGCCTGCTCTGACGTTGAAGCCGCGCCGCAAAGTCATGCGACCCACCTCGCGCTCCGTCCAGATCGATCTTGCGCCGAGCGCGCGCGCCACTTCGTAGCCGATGACGATGCCGCCGATTGCGGGGGCGGCGACCGTCTCCACCCGCTCGCCCTCGAAGCGCGCGGCGATGGCACGCGCCAGAGCTTCCGCTTCCGACGGATGTTGCAGCACGAGCGCGCATTGCAGATAGTGCGTGCTGTGCAGCCCGCTCGACAAAACGAAGTGACCTTCGAGCAGTGCGCCCGTCCGCTTGAATCTTTCCAAGACCTCTTCAGTCCGCATTCAACGCCCGCTCCCCTTCCGGCGTCGCGACGCCGTGCTACAATGCCGCGTTATGTCGCTCCCGTCGAACCTCGTCACAGATTCCACATTCGTCGAAGAGGCAGTCTTGATGCTGCGCTCGTGCGGCGGGCGTGCGCGCGTCGAGGCGGTGGCGGAGCACGTCCTGCAAATCGCGTGTCTTGACCCGGTCGTCGCCGCGCTGCTCATCTCTGACATCGCTCGCGACGACTGGCGACTCAAATTCAACGACGACTATGAAGTCCTGCTCGACTGCGACGACGACGAGCGGCGCGCGCTCGACGCGACCGACTTCGTCGTCTTCGATGTCGAGACGACGGGCTCGAAAATCCCGCCCGACCGCGTCGTCGAGATCGGCGCATACCGCGTTGAATCAGGTCGCATCGTCTCCGAGTTTCAGACGCTCGTCAACCCGCGCACGCCGATCCCGCCTTTCATCAGCTCGCTCACAGGCATCACGGACGAGATGGTCGCACGCGCGCCCGTCTTCGACGAGATCGCGGCGGACTTGCTCGGCTTCATGGGTACTTCAGTCCTCGTCGCGCACAACTCCGCCTTCGACGTACGTTTTTTGAATCACGAGATCGGGCGCATCTACCCGGGCCGGAAGATGTGCAACGCCGAACTATGCACTGTCTCGCTCGCGCGCCGCGTTGTGCCCGCGCTCGCCAACCATCGCCTCCACACCGTCGCCGAACATTTCGACGTGCCGCTACGCAACCGCCACCGCGCGCCCGATGACGCACACGCCACCGCCGAAGTCTTCATCCGTCTCCTCGCGTTGCTCAGCGCGAACGGCGTGCGCGACATAGCCGCCGCGCGTCGCTTTAGATTAGAGACGAGGGGTCGGAGATCGCAGTTCAGTCAAGCTTGAGTCTTCGATGTTCGCATCGTCAGGAGCGCGATGTGTGTAGCCAGCCTCCGACGACTGCTCACCTTCGCTAGACTTCCGCGCTCTCCTCTTCAACAAATTCTTCGCAAGGACGACGACGACGACGAGCGCGGCGACAAAGAGCGCGGCGTAAGGATAGTAGCGCGCGAAAATCTCTTTCGCCTGATCGCCGTAGTGCGCGGCGAGGTAGCCTTCGAGCGCGAAGCGCAGCGCACGCCCCGCCGCGATTGCCAGCGCGAAACGCAGGACGCTGAAGCGGAACACGCCCGCCGTGACGACGAACAGCTTGAACGGAAACGGCGGCGGCAAGACGGACGCAACAAGCACGGAGAGCACGTCGTAGCGCTCGATCAACTCTTTAACGCGCGCCTGTTTCGACGCGGAGAAACGCGAAAGGGCGCGGCGACCCGCACGGCGCGAGATGTAGTAGAGGATGACGCAACCGGCGACCGAGCCGAGTGTCGCCGCCGCCGCGTAGATCGCCCACCAAGCGGGGCGTGCGTTCGAGAGCAGAAGCGTGACAGCATCCGCGCCGCCCGGCATCGGCACGAACGTCGAGTCGAGCAGCGCGACGGCGAAGACGCCGAACGCGCCGAACGTGACGAGGTACTTCGAGATTTTGGCGAGACCTCCCGTCACCTTGTGCCACAGCCATTTCACTACTGAAAGAATCCTTTCCCCACGATTTCAACGCACTCGATCAAACTTCGTCTCCACGTCAGTTGCCGCCCGCCGCGTCGCCGGTCGCCGCCGGAGGCTCGCCCGCGTCCTTGAGTCCCGGCTCGCCCTTGTCTTTGAAAACGTAGATCGTGAGTCCGACGACACAGATGCCCGCCACGCCGATGAGAATGGCGAGCCCGAACTCTTCCATAAACTCTATGACGTACTTGCCGTAGTAGATCGCCAGAATGCCCTCGACCAGATAGCGGACGCTGCGTGCGATCATCACCGTCAGGACGAAACGCCAGCGCGGGTATTCGAGCGCGCCCGCCGTGGCGACAAAAACCTTGAAGGGCATCGGCGGCGGCAAGAGCGCGGGCACGGCGATGGCAAGGAAGCCGAAGCGTGCGTAGGCGCGCTCGACGCGATCGATGTGGCTCTGGCGGAAGCGGCGGTGCAGTACGGCTTGCCCGCCGCGCCGCATGATCTCGTAGAGCAGGACGCAGCCGATGACCGAGCCGAGCGCAGCGCAGAGCGGAAAGACGAAGACAGACTTGTGATCCTTGAAGCAGCGCATCACGACCAGATAGTCGTTGATTTCGGGAAGCGAGAGCAGGCTTGAGTCGAGCGCGCCGATCAAGATCATGGCAGGCGCGGCGACAAAGAGCGGGACGCCGATGATGTAAGCTTGAAGACGCTTGGCGAGTTCGTGAAACCAGTGGAACATAAATGCCGTGACAGGTGACGGGTGACAAGTGACAAGGAAATCCGTGAATCGTCAATCGTCAATCGTAAATAGATTGGGATTAGATTCTCTTTCTATTCACGATTAACGATTCACGTTTGACGATCTTGCTTGTCACCTGTCACCCGTTACTTGTCACAGTCTTACTTGGCAGGCGCGAAGATGGACGGCGAATCGTAAGTGACGCCGAAGGTGACGCCGGTGCGCGGGCTGAACTCGCCGAGACCCTTGATGCCCGCGAAGTCGAAGCGCAAGCCGGAGGCTTTGACCTGAAGACCGAGGCGGGCTTGC
>JAVXVR010000630.1:0-6059 GCA_032230165.1 Acidobacteriota bacterium
CGGTGATGCAGCCGATGGCTGCCGCAGAGTCGGTGTCTGTCGCCAAGTCGGATGACAAGGCGGCGAAGGACGAAGATTCCGTCACGAATACGCAGCACGCGGGCGTTGACGAGGGCGGCATCGTCAAACTGCACGGCGATCATCTCGTCGTGCTTCGGCGCGGGCGGCTGTTCACCGTCGCCATCGGCGACAATCAACTCAAACCCGTCTCCGCCGTGGACGCCTTCGCGCCAGACATCAACCCGAACGGCACGTGGTACGACGAGATGCTCGTCTCTGAGGACACGGTCGTCGTCGTCGGTTACAGCTACGAGCGCGGCGGCACGGAGATCGGTCTGTTCGACATAGACCGCGCCGGGCGTCTCGCCTACCGCGCGACCTATCACCTGCGCTCGAACGACTACTACTCTTCGCGCAACTACTCGAGCCGCCTGATCGGCAGCAAGCTCATCTTCTACACGCCGCTCTATCTGCCCGTCGGGCAAGAGGACATGTCCGCGTCGTTCCCCGCCCTGCGCAAGTGGCACAAGGGGGCGAAGGCTTCGGAGTTTCAGCGCATCGTCTCTGCGACGCGCGTCTATCACGCCGAGCGCGAGCCGCGCGCGGGCTACGGACTTGCGCTGCACACCGTGACGGTCTGTGATCTGGCGCGCGCGGACTTCTCTTGCGAGGCGACGGCGGTCGTCGGCGCGCCGGGTCGCGTCTTCTACGTCTCGCCCGAATCGGTTTACGTGTGGGTGACGGAGTGGATGGGCTACGACGCGAAGCCGCGGCAGAGTTCAATAGTTTACCGTATGCCGCTCGACGGTTCGGCTCCGAGCGCGCTCGGCGTTTCGGGCAGCCCCGTCGATCAGTTCTCTTTCCTTGAGAGCGAAGACAACTATCTCAACGTGCTCGTGCGCTCCGACGCGGCGGGCGACGGGATGTGGCGTGCGGAAGTCGCCGCGGGCGAAGTCGCCTTGATGCGCGTCGCGCTCGACAGTTTTTCGGACGGTAATGAAGACGTGCCGCCTTCGAGCTACAAGCCTTTGCCGAAGCCGCAAGGTTACACTTTCCAGAACCGCTTCGTCGGCGACTACCTGCTCTACGGCACGGGCAGCGGGTGGGGCGCGCCGCAGCAGTCAAACCGTGGGAGCATCTTCGCTGTGCGCTGGGCGGGCGGCATCGCGGCGCAGTTGCCGCTCGCGCACGGCGTGGATCGCATCGAGGCGATGGGCGCGGACGCGGTCGTCGTCGGCACGGACGGGAAGGATTTGCACTTCACGGGCGTGCGCCTCGGCTCGCAAGCCAACGTCGCCAGCAGTTACGTCCGCAAAAACGCCTCGCAGGGCGAGCTGCGCAGCCAGGGCTTCTTCTACAAGCCCGACGGCGCGGAGACGGGGCTGCTCGGTCTCCCCATACGCGGCGCGGGTCGCCCCGGCTACGAGCATCTGTTCGACGGCTCCGCGTCAATCCTGTACCTGCGCAACGACTCGCTGAACCTGAGCGAAGTCGGCGCGCTCGACGCGCGACCCGACAAGTCCTCTGCGAACGACGCGTGCCGCGCCTCGTGCGTTGACTGGTACGGCAACGCGCGACCCTTGTTCGTTCGCGGGCGCGTCTTCGCGCTGCTCGGCTACGAGATCGTCGAGGGCACGCTCGATGATAATCGCCTGCGCGAGACGCGCCGCATCAGCTACGCGCCGCGCGCGTTGCAGGCGACGCGCTGAATAAGAAGAATTAACCCCGGAGGATACGGGGGGCACGGGGGAAAGCAATTCAGTCTTTCCTCCGTGCGTGTTTAATCTCATGTTCCGGCGGCGGATTCTGCTGTATCCTCTACCTCGAGATCAACGGAGGACGGAAAGAATGCGCTACGTCTTGAAGCAGAAGCTATTCAGTCTGGGCGGGGCTTACTACATCAAGGACGAGGAAGGTTTCGACGTTTATCTGGTCGAAGGTAAGGTCTTCAGTTTCGGTCATCAACTCTCGTTCAGTGACATGTCGGGCAACGAGCTGGCATACATACGCCAGCGCCTGCTTTCCTGGGGACCGACTTACGAGATATATCACGGGGGCGAGCTGTTCGCCGTCGTGAAGAAGGAACTCTTCACCTTCTTCCGCCACGTCTTCACCGTGGACGTGCCCGGGCCCGATGACCTCACGGCGGAGGGCGACTTCATGGATTTGGAGTTCACCTTCACCCGCGGCGGACGCATCGTCGCGACGGTCTCCCGCCAATGGTTCTCGTGGGTGGACACCTACGGTCTGGACATCACCGAGGGCGAGGACGACGTGACCATCCTCGCCAGCGCCATCGTCATCGACACCGTCCGCGCCGACCGCCACCGCCGCTAACGAGCAGACGACTATGACCTTTCTTGAAACCTAACTCGGAGCCATGCGCGAGAAGCGCAACGTCGCCGTTAACGAGACCTCCTACTACGACGCGCTCTCGAACCTCTGCAACGACATCGGCGCGAAGCTCAAGCCGAAAGAATGCGATATCTTCGCACGCAGACACTGTTGGGCACGGTCGTCAACGAGTTGGACGATCATGCCGAGGCGCAGGTCATGCACAGGAGCGCAGCCGTGCAGGGGACGACCGGCAAGACCGCCGTGCGCGAAGACCTACGCGAACAGTTGGAAGCCATCAACCGCACGGCACGCGCCATGTCGCTCGACACACCCGGTCTGGAAGATCGCTTCCGTCTGCCGCGCGGCAACAACGATCAGGCGCTCATCAGCACCGCACGCGCCTTCCACGCGAGCGCCGAGCCTCTCAAAGCTGACTTCGTGAAGAACGAGCTGCCCGCCACCTTCCTCGACGACTTACAGGCGACCATCACGCGGTTTGAAGGGGCGTTGGCGGGTCGCAACACCAGCCGCGAGGCGCGCGTGGCGGCAACGAGCGCCATCAGTAGCGCGATTGAGCGCGGGATCGGTCTCGTGCGGCAATTAGACGCCATCGTGCGCAACAAATTCAGAGACGACGCCGCGACCATCGCCGCGTGGGAGAGCGCGAGCCGCACCGAGCGCACGCCGCACAAGGCACAGAAGCACGCCGCCCAGCCGCCGCCGCAATAACATTCCCACTCAAGCCGTCAGGACGTGGCGCGCGTGGCACACTCACGCGCGCCCTACTTCTTTTTTAAGGTCGCTAACTTGGTCAACTGACCAGACGCGCATTCTATAACACGCACATCTCGGTCTGGGACGCACACACGGACGCCCGCGACCAGTTTATTACTCGACACGGCAAATATCTGAGGTGATATACTGCGCCGCGCAGATCATACGGAAGTTGGGCGCTCGCGTTGCGGCTTCCGTTGAAGATTGTTCTTTCCAGAAAAGCGTAAGGGTAAGTCTCTAACAAGGGTATGGTTCGATCCATGAAAGGAGATGAGATCATGCGAAGGAGATTGCTTAGTGCTCTCGCGCTTATTGTCACCCTCACTGTCACTGCCGTCACTGCACATGCCGGGTCAGCCGTCGTGACCGATGGCAAATTCACTAATATCTATGTGTTTCCAGACCCCTCGAGGGAAACTTGGGAGCAGCACATGGCGAGGCTGAGACCGACCGATGCGGCGCAGTTTTCGCGCGCCGCGATTGATCACTTCACCGAAGAGCTGATGGCACCCGTGTGGCCCTCTTATTTCAGCGCGCTCTTCCAGTATTCCGGCATTCACCCGCCGCGTTTCTTCGGCAGCGCCGTCGCGAGCCAAGCTTGCGTCGATGCCGCCATGCGAGACCTGCACAATGGCGTGATGCAATGGGACACGATCCGCTCGCTCTCGAACTGCCACATCAACGGTCACGATCCCTCGCCGCAAGTGACTCTCATCTTTAGCCCCGACATCAAGATCGGAAAGATCGTTCCCGCCGGGACGAGCGGCGACATGTGCACCACTTCGAACACGCGCGGGTGGCACGCCTGGGGACTTAACGTGCCTAATTTCATTGCCATGCCGACAGACCCGCGATGCACGGGTTCGTTCCCCGCGTTTACCAAAACACTCAGCCACGAAGTTGTTGAGACGATCTCCGATCCCGCCGGCATGGGGATGGGTGATTTCGGCTTCCATGAGTTGAGTGACAATTGCGAGGATAGACCAGGCAGCGAGATCAGATGGAGGGGGTTTGCGGTGGAACGATATTGGTCGAACTTCGACCAGAATTGTCAGCCGCGATTCGATCCGCCGGACGGCTCGGTCGCCGAAATTTGGGTGCTGGGCGAGGGCTCGCCCCTGCGCCGTTTCACCGGCGATGTCCACACGCTCACGCTTGATGTGCCACCAAGGCGAACGATAAGCGATGCCAGGGTGACGCAGGTTCTCTTGGTCACCCAAACCGGCGACGACGACTTGCGTGGCGGCAATGACAATGCCGACGTAACTTTGAACTTCGTCGGGGGCAGTCAGATCACTACAAACATCAATCGGAGCCGCGAGTGGAACAATGGTCAGACCCACGCGGTGCGGCTTGATCTGCCGACACATGCGCCGCGCGTGAGCGACCTAATCGGAGCTACCATCACCACGCATTTCGGCGGAGGCATCGGTGGCGACAACTGGAATCTTAGCAAAGTCGCGCTGGTTGTAAGCTTTCCGGCGGGCAGCGCAACGAGCGCGCCGACGCCGACCGTGGTGCATGATTGGCTTGATGCCTCTGGCGCGCCGCTCGTGCGCTTCACCGGCGATGTGCATGACCGCACGCTGACGGTCAGCCGTCAGGATGTCGGTCGGCAAGTGCGTGAGCTTCAGTTAATCATCTCCACGGGCAATGACGATCTGAGGGCTGGGGGGAACTCCGGCGATAATTGCGACGTCACGATCCTGCTCACCGGCAGCCACACGATTGTGCTCCGCAATGTGAATCACGGGCAGAAGTGGGACAATTGGGCGACTCACACCATCAACATTCCTTTGCCGGATGGCGGCATGAAGGGCGGCGACGTTACCGGCGTCAGGCTGCACACAGGCTTCGGCGGGGGCATGGGCGGCGACAATTGGAACGTCCAGCGGGTTCAGCTCAAGGCTACGCTCCAATAGTAAGGACGGGCGAGAATTCAAGCGGAATCGCGGGGCGCGCATTCACACATATGCGCGCCCTGCTCCTTGTAAATCGCCGACTTGCTCAACCAACCCGCCCCGCTGTTAAAATCACCTCACACCAGTTTGGGAAAAGTTCTTATGCTTGTGCTCGGCATCGAAAGCTCCTGCGACGAGACGGCGGCGGCTGTCGTGCGCGACGGGAGCGTGTTGGTTTCGTCCGTCATCTCTTCGCAGATCGAGATTCACGAACGCTTTGGCGGCGTCGTGCCCGAACTCGCCTCGCGCGAGCATCTGGACAAGATCGTGCCCGTCGTCGAAGAAGCCCTCGCGCGCGCCGATCTCAAACCGGAGGACGTGGACGGTATCGCCGTCACGCAGGGACCGGGTCTCGTCGGCTCGCTCCTCGTCGGTCTCTCCTACGCGAAGGCGATGGCATACGCACTCTCAAAGCCTCTGGTCGGCGTCAACCACATCGAGGGTCACATCTACTCGGTCGTCTTCGAGAACCCGCCGATCGAATACCCTGCGTTCGCGCTCGTCGTCTCGGGCGGGCACACGAACCTGTTCCTCTTGCCTGAGCCGGGCAAGTACAAGGTGCTCGCGCGCACGCGCGACGACGCGGCGGGCGAGGCGTTCGACAAGGTGGCGAAGATGCTGGGGCTCGGCTATCCGGGTGGACCCATCATCGAAAGACTCGCGCGCGAGGGCGACGCGCGCGCCGTGCGCTTCAGCGTGCCGCGCATGGGCGACGGTTTGCCGGACTTCAGTTTCAGCGGCTTGAAGACCGCCGTGTCGAAGTACGTGCGCGAGTCGGGTTTACAACCCGTCGCGGCGGGCGAGGAGCCTTCCGCTGGCGTGAAAGATTTAGCGGCGAGCTTTCAACACACGGTTGTGCGCTCGCTCGTGGGTACGACCGAGAAGCTCGCGAAAGAGTATCGCCCGCGCACGCTCGTCGTTGCGGGCGGCGTCGCCTGCAACAATGCTCTGCGCGAGGCGGCGGCGGAAGCGGGCGCGCGCTTGGGC
>JAVXVR010000636.1:0-6643 GCA_032230165.1 Acidobacteriota bacterium
CATGAAGGGGCGCAACAACTACGCCTGTCTCCAACGCATCAAGCGCGCCGACTCCTCGCCCATCCTCGACGGACTCGAAGACGTTGACTACTTCGACGAAGTGAAACGCTGGGCGCACGACTCGCAAGCGGGCGACCGCGCGGAGTTAGTCGGGCTTCCCGAAAATCTCTCCTTCTGGCGACACATAGACGCACGAAGCGAGACCTGTCTCGGTCAGAAGTGCCCCGAATACGACCCTTGCTTCATCACGCGTATGCGCGCGCGCGCGCAGGATGCGGACATCGTCATCGTCAACCATCATCTCTTCTTCGCAGACCTCGCGCTTCGCGGCGGCGAGTATGGTCAGGTCATCCCGGACTACTCGGCGGTCATCTTCGACGAGGCGCACCAGATCGAAGACGTGGCGGCGGAATACTTCGGCGCGCAGGTGTCGAGCTACCAGATCGAAGACCTGCTGCGCGATCTGCAAACGCTTCCCGTCAACGACGTGGACGCTAATAAGGAATTGACGAAGGCTGCGGCGCGCGTCTCGCGCTTCGCGGATCACCTGTGGCTCGGCTTCCAGCCGGGAGGGCGCGGCGAAGACGCGGGTCGCTCGCCCATCCTACCCGGCACGTTCGCGCGCAAAGGTCGTACGGGCGAGATCGAGCCGACCAGTTTAGGTCAATCCTATCTTGCACTCGACGGCGCGCTCGCGCGCATGGACGCCACGCTCGACGCGCTACGCGATGCGCCGCCCGAAGTGGATAACATGCTCAGGCGCGTGCGCGAGGTGCGCTTTCAACTGGAGTTCATCGTCGCGGGCGACGACAAGCGTTTCGTCTACTGGTTGGAGCGTCGCGGGCGCGGCACGTTCCTGCGCGCTTCGCCCATAGACGTTTCGACCTTGCTGCAAGACAAACTATTCGACCGCGTCGAGACCTGCGTCCTGACTTCGGCGACACTCGCCAGTGCCAACAGCTTCCGCTTCATGCGCGAGCGACTCGGACTCGTCGAGAAGACCGACGAACTCATCGCGCCTTCCGGCTACGACTACGAGCGGCAGTCCATCCTTTATCTTCCCCCGCAGATGCCCGACCCGCGCTCGCCCGGTTGGGCTGACGCGGCGGCGGAAGAGATCGTCTCGCTGCTCGAAGTCACACGCGGGCGCGCCTTCGTGCTCTCGACTTCCTTGAGCGGGATGCGCGCGCTTTACGAGCGCGTCGCGCCGCGCGTGGACTTCCCGTGCTTCGTGCAGGGCGACGCGTCGAAATCACACCTTCTCGACAAATTCCGGCAGACGCCGCACGCGGTTCTCTTCGCCACGTCGAGCTTCTGGCAGGGCGTGGACGTGCGCGGCGAACAGCTCTCGTGCGTCATCATAGACAAGCTGCCGTTCGCCGTGCCGACCGATCCGGTCGTCGCCGCGCGCCTGCGCTTCATTGAGGACGCGGGCGGTTCGAGCTTCTACGAGTACAGCGTGCCCCAAGCGATCATCTCGCTCAAACAAGGGCTAGGGCGTTTGATCCGCAGCACGACCGACCGCGGCGTGCTCTCGGTGCTAGACCCGCGCCTGCGCACGCAAGCCTACGGCAAGAAGTTCCTCGCGAGCCTGCCCGTGCGCCGCACCACGTCCGACCTCGCGGAAGTCGCCCGCGTGTTTGAAACGAGCAGCGCGGTGGCGTAATAATCATCCGCGTTGAGCCGGGAGGTAAGACCAATATGCAACGCCATCTCACGTATTTCATTGTCGCGTTGGTTACTTTTCTTGTCGGCGGAAGCGTCTATTTTATTGCGCGCAATAATCATCGAAACAAGGTGAGTTTGGTTCACCAGCCCCCCGTTGCTTTCACACCAAACGCTGAGAATAAAGGCGAGCGATGTCTGGCGAATACTCTGTACCTTTGGAATAAAGTTGATGACATCGAGGGAGGAGTGGTTAATCCCTATTGTGCAGATTTGCAATCCGACTTGCTCAATGCAGCGATCAATAATGATCTGGTGGCAGCGCGCCGCGCTCTCGCGCTAGGCGCAAGCCCCGACTCACCCGGATACGAAACGCGACGCGACTATTATGAAACACGGCGTCCGCTAGTGAGTGCCGCTTGGGAAGGCAGTACGGAAGTAGCAGCTTTAATGTTGGACAACGGCGCAGATATAGAGCAAGAGTATTGCTGTTGTATGTCTTGCCAAACAGCCTTGGATGCCGCAGTTGAAGCGAAACACATTGAAACAATAAAACTACTCTTAGCAAGAGGCGCAGATGTGAACCACAGAGATTCAGCCGATCCTGCTTGGACACCGCTCCGGCAGGCGGAACAGGGCGGCAATCAAGAGATTATTTCTTTACTCCACCAAACAGCGCGATGAGCAGCGGCACTGATAGATCGAAAATTAAAAAGGTGACATTACGCGCGAGCGACAGATCAGTGTCTATCGCAGACCGAGCCTGTCCTTGAGAGACTTCACGTTATCGCGCGAGACGGTCAGCTCCGTGCGCGCCTTGTCCTTCATCCGAACCACCATCCGCCCGCCGAACCAGCGGTAGAGTTCATCCACGAGCGAGAGGTTGACGAGCGTGGCGCGGTGGATGCGTGCGAAGCCTTTGGGCGCGAGCTTCTGTTCGAGTTCGGTGATCGTGTGATCCACGACGTAGCGCTTTGCGTCGGCGGCGGCGTAGGTCAGCTTGGCTTCCGAGAAGAAATGCGTGATGCGTTCGAGGTCAATGAACAGCACGCGGTCGCCCACGCGCGAGGTGAGGCGCTCGACGGACTCCTTCGGCGTGGGCGCGAGTTCTCCGGCGAGCTTCGAGACGAGTCTCTGTAATTGCGCGCGCACCTCCACGGAGTTCGCCGAGTCGCGCAGGGCGGTGAATTTGGCTAACGCGCGGTCGAGTTGATGCGGCTCGACGGGCTTGAGCAGGTAGTCAATCGAGTTCACCTCGAAAGCCTGAAGCGCATACTTGTCATAGGCTGTTGTGAAGATGACCATCGGGCGGGTCTCTAGTTTGGCGAGCAGCTCGAAGCCGTTCATGCCGGGCATCTGTATGTCGAGGAAGAGCAGGTCAACGTCTTCGCGCGTGAGGAACTCTAATGCCTCGGCGGGGTCTGTTGATGAGCCAGCGACTTCGACGCCGCCACTCGCGCGCAAGAGTCGGCTGAGACGCTTGAGAGCCAGCGGCTCGTCGTCCACGAGGTAGGCGCGCAGTAGTAGCGTCGCGGCGTGTCCATCCATCAGTTAGATCACCTGTGCGGCGCGCGAGGGCATGTGAAGCGCGACGGTCGTGCCCGCGTCGTTGGAGTTAATGAGCATCTTCGCGTTGTCGCCGAAGAGGGCGAAGAGTCGCGCGTGCAGGTTGTCTAAGCCATGACCGCGCGGGAACATGTCGGCATCGAAGCCTGCGCCGTCGTCTTGAACTTCGACGACGAGCGAGCCGTTGCGCAGCCGCGCGGAGATTTTGATGTGACCGCCCGAAGGGCGCGGCGCGACGGCGAACTTGACGCTGTTCTCGACAACGGGTTGCAAAGTGAGCGGCGGAACTTGTGCCGACTCCGCGCCGGGCTCGACCTCGATTGAATAGGAGAGTCTTTCGCGGAAGCGAGCGCGCTCGATTTCAAGGTAGTCCGCGACGAGCTTGATCTCTTCGCTGAGCGGCACGCTGCTGTGCTCGCAGGCGTCGAGCGACGTTCTTAACAGAGCCGCGAGACGCTGCACCATCTGATCCGCGAGCGGCGGGTCTTCCGCGATGAGCGCGGAGATCGAGTTGAGCGTGTTGAAGAGAAAGTGCGGGTGCAGACGCGATTCGAGCGAAGCCAGCTTCGCCTCTGTGGCGAGTTTCAGCGCGCGCTCTTTCTCTAACTCCTGCGTGCGCAGTTGGAGGTTCGTCGCCTGTAAGTGATCGCGCAGTCGCTCGTAGGCGTAGATGCCCAAGCCGATGGCGAGTGCGATGACGAAAACCGTGGAGCTTTTGTAGAGGAATTCCAGCCAGAAACTGCCGACGCTTTGAAGCCCCAGACCAAGCAGGCACAACCCGACGAGCAGGGTTGACGCCGCCGCGATCAAGATGAGCGACGCGACTATCGCCGCCCACTTCGACGCCGCACGCAAGATGACGAACCGCTCGGCGAGGTAGGGCATTGTCAAGCCGAAAGCGAGACCGTAGATCAGCGAGTGGACGAGCGAGGCGACGACCTCTGTGGGCAGGCTGAGTCGGTTGCCTTTAGCCTGCGCGAGCCACAGGACGAGCGCCAGCGCGAGCCCGATTGCTGCGTTCGCCCACGTCAAACGCAGCAGCCGTGCCCCGAAGGTTCTGGTGCCTTCCAACGTGCTCATCCTAGTCGCTTAATCATTCTTGCTGACATGGCAGCCCGTGCAGTCGTGCTGCACGACGGGCAGCGGCTCTTTCTTCAACCAGCCGCGCGCCTCCGTCTCGTAAGACGTGCCACGACATTCTTGCAAGACCAGACGCAGGTACTCGCGCGCCTTGCTTTGTTCGCCCAACATGCTCCAACCGCTCGCGAGCCCGAAAAGCAACTCGCCTCGGCTGTGATTTGAGAGCGCGGAGAACGTGGGTCGCTGCAAACGGTAAACTTTCTCGTAGTCGGAGACCGCGCTCGCGAGCAACTGCCTGCCGCGCGGATCGGCGGAGTCCCAGCCCGACTGCGCGAGCCCGACGAGCGTCGCCGCGCGCCCGATCATCACGCCCATGTTGTCCGGCTCGAAGGCGATGGCGTCGTCCAACTCCTTGAGCCCGCGCTCCCAGAGGCGTTCGCCGAGGGCAGTGTCGCCTTTCGTGTAAGCGTGCGAGGCGCGCGTCAAAAGTCCGCCGCCGTGCCAGACGAGCGCCTCGGCGTGCTTCGGATTCTTACTCAAGACCTCTTCGCAGAACTTCATCCCGCGCTCTAACCGCGCCTCGTCGCCCATCATACCCGCGAAGAAATCACTACGCACCACTTCGTCGAAGCGCTCGCCCGGTCTGACCTTATACTCCTGCGGCTGCACGCCCGGCGTCTGCGAGTAACTGACGAAGGCACGCGGCGAAGAGACAGCGACGAAGAGCGTGGCGCAGGCGACGACGAGTGCGCATTTGAATGAGCGGACGTGTCGCGAAGACGTGTGATTGTAAGTCATGATCAGCGACCTCCCATCCTCCCTTGCTGCTCCGAGCCCGGCTTCTTCGCGGGCGGCGTCGCCGTCTTTTTGTCCGAGCCCTTCTTGGCGGGCGCGGTGAGTTGTGAATAGATGTAGTTGGTGAACGCGCGGTCGGGGTTCGCGCTTCGCGCCAGATTGATCTCGCGTAGCGCGTCGTCTCTGCGATTCGCGTCGAGGTAGAACATCGCCAGCCAGATGTGTGGCGAATCCGCCTTCGCGTCGATCCCGGCGGCTTTGTTTAGTAACTCGAACGCCTTCTCTTTGCTGCCGCCGAAAGTCTCCGGCGAGTAATAGTAGCTAATCGCGCGCGAAACATAAGCGTTGACGTTCTTCGGGTCGAGCGCGAGAGCCTGATCCATCTCGTCAGTCGAGCGTTTGCCGTACTTCATCCCGCCGCCGAAGACGTGCGGGATGAGTTGACTGAGCAGATCGCCGAGGAGTTGGTGCGCGTCGGACGATTGCGGGTTGAGCGCGACCGCCTTCTCCGCCGCCGCCACTCCCGTCTCCGCCGCGGGCTTGAAGAGCGCTTCTTGTCCGCGATCCTCAGCCGCCTCGCACAGCCAGACCTCGAAGAGCGCGAGGCGCAGGTATGCGTCGAAGCTCTTTGATTCGTCTGCGTCGTGCTGCGCCTTCGCCACGATCTTCTGTAAATCCTCGACCGAAGCCCTGTCGCGAGCCTTACGCGCGGCGACGACTTCGGGCGCATCATTCGTCAACTGTGCCGCCCGCGCTGCTGGAACTAAAACTGCGAACAGGATGGCGAAAGCCAAACAAAAGATTTTCTTCATGCCTCAAACCTCGCGTGCCTGAAATGTCCGCCGTAAGCTTTGCACCCGCTATCGGTGCATAGCGTCATACTATGAGATTGTCTGCGTCGCGCGATGGCTAAACCGACGGACGGAGGAAGAAAGTGGATGGGAGGCTTGAAAACAAGGACGAACGGCGGGGGGGAAAGTTGGGTAAGGGAATCGGCGAGCCGCCGCGAGTCATCTTCCGCGCGGCATAGTATAATGACGAGAAAGAAAACGAGGTTGCATACAGAACATGGCTGGAGTCTTCGAGGTGATGATCGAGCGCAACTTTTCGAGCGCGCACCAGTTGCGCGGCTATAAGGGGAAGTGCGAGAACCTGCACGGGCACAATTACAAGATTGAAATCTACGCGCGCGGGCGCGAGCTGGATCATATAGGTCTGCTCGTTGACTTCGGCGAGTTGAAAGAGGCGGCGGACGAGGTCGTCGCCTACCTTGACCACCGCAACATCAACGAGCTGCCGCCGTTTGACGCGGAGTTGAACCCTTCAGCCGAAAATCTCGCGCGCTACATTCTGGAGCGCGTCTCGTCGCGGGTCGGCGACGAGCGCGTGCGGGTCTTCAAGGTGCGCTGCTTCGAGACGCCGACGAGCGTGGCGACGTATCAGGTAGATTAGTTCAAAGTTTCAAGTTCAAAGTTCAAAGTCGAAGCGCCAGCCCGATCCGTCGCCGGGCTGGCGCTTTAGTTTTCTGAATCGACTT
>JAVXVR010000008.1:0-8119 GCA_032230165.1 Acidobacteriota bacterium
TTCCACTGGGAGTTCAACGTCACCAACGTCGCCATCATCTACGACACGGGGCGTGAGCAGGGCGTCCGCTGCCGCTTCGACTTCAAGGGGGAGTGAGCCGATGAGTGAGGTCTTCAGAGAAGGCGCGGGGGCTTTGGATCTGGACGTGCTGGCCGTCTACTCGCACCCGGACGACGCGGAGCTGACGGCCGCGGGCACGCTTCTCAAGCTCAAGTCACTCGGGCACCGCACGGGCGTGCTCGACATGACGCGCGGCGAGATGGGCACGCGCGGCACAATCGAGCAGCGCGCCGGCGAAGCGCAGGAAGCCGCGCGCATCATGCGCTTAGATTTGCGCCTCAATCTCGCGCAGCCCGACGGTCACGTCGCCGTCTCGGACGAGGCGCGCACCGCGTTGGTGCGCGTGCTGCGACAAACGCGCCCGCGCGTCCTCTTAACTTCTCACTGGGACGACCCACACCCAGACCACGCCGCAACGGCGCGCATCGTGCGCGAGGCGGCGCGGCTCGCGAGCATGAGACGCTACGACGAGGAGTTCGGGCTTGAGCAAATCCCGATGCCGATGATCGCGCACGCCGTCTATTCGCGCCTCGTCGCGCCGTCGTTCGTCGTTGATGTGTCGGACTTCCTCGCGGAGAAGATGCGCGCCATCCGCGCGCACGTCTCGCAGTTCTACCGCGAGGGCGTTGAGGAGACGGAGACGCGTATCAGCGGCAAGGACTTCCTCTCGCAGCTCGAATACCGTATGCGCTACTACGGCTCGCTCATCAACGCCTCGGCGGGCGAGGCGTTCTACGTCCGCGAAGCCCTCAACGTCGAAGACCCCGTCGCGCTCTTGACGCGCCCGATGAACATTTACTCTTGAAGAGCCGTAAACCGTAAACCGTGAACCGTGACAAGGAAGAATTGCTTCTTTCTCCTGTCACGGTTCACGGTTTACGGTTCACGATTTTTCTACGGTTTTTTGGCGAGCACGGCGGCGGCGACGGCGAGCGTGGCGACGGCGCGGGGCGACTCACCCGTGAAGTTCTTCGCCAACTCGACGGCGCGGTTCATGTCGGCGGCGGCGAGCTTCTGGAAGAGCGGTTGCAGGTTGAACGTCTCGACCGTCGTGCTGTAGATCGAGGCGTGGGTCTTAGACTGGAACTTGATGACGAGCCGCCCGTCCTCGCCCGTAAAATCGGCGGCGGCGTTTGTCGCTTTGACGAGATCGGACATGAGCGACCAGACGCGCGACGCGTCGAGTTCGTAGAGCTGTGCGGCGACGGCGAGCAGTGCGCGCGGTCGGTCGGCGTCCGCGCCGTCTATGCGGCGCGCTTCTTGCGAAGCCTCGTCGAGCAGATCGAGGGCAAGCGCGCGGTTATCCTTCGCGCTGAGGCGCGCGGCTTCCGCAAGCGCCCAAACCTTTTGCAGGCTCGTCATCGCACCACTTCGCGCGACGCGCAGAAGTTCGGTCACGTCCTTCTTCTCGATTGCCGTGCGCGCCGCGCTGAAGTCAACATAAGCGAGTAGCTGCTCGCGCGTCGCGGAGTCCTTCACGTCCTCGGCAAACTCGCGCGCGCGCGGGTCTTTGCGCCCGGCGGCGGCGATGGCGGCTTCGACGTAGAGTCGGTCGCGCTCGTCGTCGGTCGTCGCGCGGCGTAGGCGGTCGAGCGCGTCCTGCACGGGATCGCGCGTGTCGGCTGCGTCCGTTTTGAGCCCCTCGGTCAGCATGTTGTTGTTCGGATCGCGCACCTCTTCGGGCGCGTCGGGCGTGAGCGCGGTCAACTGCGTGCGCAGGGAGGCGACCGACGCCGGGAGGTACTGCTCGAAGAGCGGGAGCAGGCGCGCGATCATGAAGTAGGTCGCGGCGCGACCGCCCGAAGTGCGATCCTGATCGGCGGGCGCGGGCGGGCGCAATAGCACCTGCGCCGCCGTCTGCATGAAGAGCGTGCGAAGCTGAGCAGGGAAGTTTTCGGGCGGCACGGTGTTCCCGTTCGACATCGTGTTGAAGCCGCCGTCGCGCAGAATCGAGATGGCGAGGCGCGGCGTGAAGACGTAGGACGAGAGCAGCGAGACGGCGTTCGCGTCCGCCGTCGGGTCGGCGGCGACCGACGCGAGCAGCGCGGCGAAGATTTTGTCGGCGGCGTCGGGCGACTTGTCGCGCAGATCGGAGAGGAAGAAGACAGCGTCGCGCGTCGCAGAGTGCAGCGCGGGCTCGGCGAACTGTAGGGCGCGCTCGGTGTCGCCGTTCTGGAGGAGCTGGCGCGCTAGCTCCAATCGGTGGTTGGTGTCGAAATTAAGGGCAGCCGGAGCGTTGGGAGCGGGCGCGGGTGCGCTCGCCTGATCGCCCGCGAGCTTGGCGGCGGCGTCGCGCGCGTCCTGCTTGCGCTGGTCTTCGAGCTTCGAGAGCAACTCCTCGCCGAGCGCGCGGTCGCGCTTGGCTGCGAGGCGCAGGACTTCGACCCGCAGGTTCGGCGGGCGCGTCAGCACGACGTTGCCGCCGTTGGCGAGTTGTCGTCGCTTGTCCTCTTCCGTGCGCCGCGCGAGTTCTTTGTCGGCTTGATCCGCCGCGTCCCACGCGCGGCGAAAGAGTGCGCGCGCGCGATCTTGATCTGTGTCCCACAGCGCGTCCGCCGCACGCGCCTGCACGCGCGCCCTGAGCATCTCGTCGTGAAAGGAGCGCGCCTCGTCGGCGAGCGCGCTCACCAAGCTGACGGCGGTCGTGCGCCGCGACTCGGCGAGGGCATCGTAAGCGACGGCGGGCGCTTTCGCGCCGGGCTTCAACTGCTTGCTGCCGCCCGCCGGAGCCTGCGCGTCGGCGACGACCGTGAGCGCGAAGATGGAGAGCGCGACGAGGATTGAACGTCTCATAGCTTGCACCTCAGCTAACGGTTAACGGCTCGCGCTTGTCGCGGGCTTCTTCTCTTCGAGCACGGCGCGTGCGATGGCGAGCGTGGCGACGGCGCGCGGCGACTCGCCCGTGAAAGTCTGCGCGAGCGTCACCGCACGGTTCATGTCGTCCTTGCCGAGCGAGGCGAAGATGCCGTTGAGGTCAAACGACGGCGCGGGGAAGTTAATCGTCGAGCGCATGTTCTGCGCCTGCACACGCGCCGCCATCCCTGCGTCCGCGCCCGTAAACTCCGAAGCCGTGTTCGCCGCCTTGACCACGTCCGCCATCAACTCCCACGCGCGGTTGCGATCCACTGCGAAGAACTCCGTCGCGACGGCGACCATCGCGCGCGGTCTGTCCGGATCGTCGGCGTCGATCTTGCGCGCAGACACGAACGCCGCTTCGAGAGCTTCGAGCGCGTGCGCGCGGTCTTCCTTCAACAGCCGCGCGGCTTCCGTATAAGCCCATGTGCGCTGCGTGGGGTTGAGATCGCCCGACTGCGCGAGACGCAAAACTTCCATGCCGTCCTTCTTCTGGATGGCACGGTTGACGGCGGTGAAGTCAACGAAGGCGTAGGTCTGTTGACGCAGATCGGCGTTCTCGATCTTCGCGGCGTAGTCGCGCGCGTGCGGGTCGTCCTTGCGCGAGGCGATGAGCGCGGCTTGGAGATAAGCGTTGTCGCGCGCGTCCTGAGTGGTCGCCTTCTCGGCGGCGTCCAGAGCCTCTTGCATCCCGTCGCTGCGCTGCGATTCGGGGACGATCCCGCGCGTCATGTTGCGATCCATGCCCTGCCGCGCCTGCTCCGGCAAGTCGGGCGTGAGCGCCGCGACCTGCGCGCGAAGCGGCGCGACCGCCGCAGGCAACGTCTGCTCGAAGAAGGGAAGGAGTCGCCCGATGACAAAGTATGTGCCCCCGCGCACCGCGCGCGTGTCGCCTTGATCGGCGGACGGGAGCGGGCGCAGAAGCTGTTGCGCGGCGAACTGGGCGAACCCTGCGCGCACCGCCGCCGCCATGTTTTCGGGCGGCTTGATGTCGCGCTGCCTTTGGCTCGTCGAGAGACCGCCGCCCGGTTCGAGGTTCATGTACATGTGCGGCGTGAGCACGTAGGATGAGAGGATGAGGACGGAGTTGGCGTCCGTCAACGGATCGGCGGCGGCGCGTGAGAGCAGCGCGGCGAAACGCTGATCCGCAGCAGTCGGATTCTTCTCGCGCAGATCGACGAGGAACTCGACGACGGTCGTGTTCACTTTCGAGAGCGCGGGCTCGGCGAACTGCAAGGCGCGCTCCGTGTCGTTCTCCTGAAGGAACTCTATGGCGAGTTGCAGGCGGCGCGAGTCGTCGGGCGATGTCTCATGCTGACTGATCGTCGCAGGCACGGCGGGCGAACTCGAACCGGCGTTGCCTCCACTGCCCGCGCTCGCGGCGCTCGCCAACGACTCAGCGTTCAAGTCGCGCTCGTCCTGCTTGCGCGCCTCCTGTAGCCGCGCGAGAAACTCCTCGCCGAGCGCGCGGTCGCGATGAGCGGCGGCGCGCAAAACTTCAGAGCGCAGGTTCGGCGCGTTCAAGAGCGCGGCGAGCGATGCAGGGCGCGCGCCTTGAACTTGTCGCACGTCCTCGACCGAGCGCGGCGCGCCTCCACCGCCACCACCACTGCCCAGCGCAGGCGGGGCGCTGCGGTCGGCTTCGCGCTGGCGTACGCTTGCTTGATCGGCTTGCTCGGCAGCATCCCATGCGCGTCGGAAGAGTGTGCGCGCGCGCTCCTGCTCGCTCTCCCAGAGCGCGTCCGCCGCCTGCATCTGCACGCGCGCACGCAACGCGGGATCGCGAAAGCCGCGCGCCTCGTCGGCGAGCGAGTTGATGAGATTGACGGCGGTCGCGCGACGGTTCGCGGCGAGCGGATCGGCGGCGACGCGTGCGGGCGTGTTCGTCTTCGTCTTCGGCTGTGCGGGCTGTTGCGCGAAGGCTGAGAGGGAGAGCGACAGCGAGCAAACTGCTGCCGCGAAGGGGCGACGGGTGCGGGTCATGTTTTCGTCTCCTGACTACGGCGGGGACTCTTAAATAAACCTCTGCGCCATTTAATACGCGCGGTCTGGCGCGCCGTTCCAAAAAGTTGGGTAGTGGGGTAATAGTGTGTTGCTGCTTGTCGTTGACTTTACATGGCACAGTAGTAGAATGAATTTTTAGGGGGTGGAAGAAAGAAATGGATGCCCTAGAAGTGATCAAAGTTATTCCTACTGTCCTCATAATCTGTGAAAAGCTTTACGCGCTCTCACGGGCGAGTTTTTTAAAAAAAAGCTCCATATATCCAAAATTCTAGATTGAACCATCCAATTTTCTGTACACAAATTACATAACTCGTTGATATCGCTGACTTATAGGGTAGTAATAAAGTTGCACATATGACTTATGAGGTGTGGGGCAGTAGCTCAACGGCAGAGCGGCGGTCTGTATCTAAAGCGGCTTAAAGAAAACCGCGCGTAAGGGGTTCGACTCCCCTCTGCTCCACAAGAAGTTTAAGAGCCGCTTGCAACGAAGCCCGCCTTTACCGGCGGGCTTCGTTGTTTCTATTTATGCTGCAAGCAAGTCTTGCAGTTCCCACACGGTCTTAGTAACACCCGCCGCCATCGCGGGCGTACACCTTAGAGTCTTGTGGATGCGGCAGAAGTTATAGTAGGCGAAGTGAAGCGCGAGAGCCGCGTTTAAGTTTTCCCACTTCTTAGAGAACGCATTGGTCAACCGAGTCAGCCGACGCATCATCATTCGCATGGTCAAGTTCTGCCGCTCGACGTGCGACGTGCTGATGCGTTCGGGATCGGGATTGCCCCACTGTGGTGCTGGAATGGCTTTGATGCACTCTGCTGGAGAGTAACGCCGCTCGCCGCCACCCTTTTCCGTCTGCTTATACACTTTCACTAACTGCGCGAAGTCAATGCGCGTCCCAAGCGTAAAAGCAAGAGCCTCAGAGTAGGCGGAAAAACCATCGGTTGTGAGTTGAAAACGCCCCACAGTCGCTTTTTCGATTTTGCCCGCGAACTCCGTCGCGTCTTTCAGACCGCGCCGCCCCAGATGCCAAGCGACGACTAGCTTGCTATCGCGCTCAATGGCGACGAACGTCCACGCATCGCCTAGCGCGTCGGTTGGGGCGAAGGGCGCGACTTGCGGCTTGCGCTTCTTGGTCTTTTCTTTCATGCCAACGAAGCCCCACATTTCATCGCATTGCACGTCACGGACGGAGACGCCCTTTAGCTTCTCATCTAGCAGACGCTCGCACTTCTCACCAGCCAACACTAGCAGAGAGATAATCGTTTTCTTCTCGACGCCCGTAATGCGCTCAGTGGATCGGATGCTGTTACCTTCAACTAAAAGTTTCAGACAGAGCAGAGCCTTTTCCATCGGAAGGCGCATAGTATCAAGCGGCTTTTCCTGTTGCGCTTGGAAAGTCTTTTTGCAGGACACGCAGCGATAACGCTGATTTCCTTTGCGGTCTTTTCCGAACTTCTTAGCTACGATCTGGCAGTTGTGACACGTCATTTTGAGCCTTGCCTTTCTGTGGCGATTGGCTCAAAATCCGCTTGCTGAGGGCTGACGTGAGCAATCGCGTTGGTTTTCAAGAGGCTCTGCTGATTTGCAGTCGGCAGAGCCTTTCCTATTGCTTCAAAGACAAGTGGATTATACGTGAGCGGTCACGTATAAGTCAAGTCCTCACATGATTTTCCCGTAAAATATTTATTGACTTTTCGTAACCGCTCACGTATTATTCTGGCATGAAAAGGCAAGACAAAGCATCGAACAAGAAGAACCCTGCGGCAGTTATGCTAGGTCGCTTAGGTGGGCTTAAAGGTGGTCACGCAAGAGCAGCAAAACTGACGCCGGAAGAACTTAGCGAGAGCGGACGTAAGGCAGTAATGGCAAGGTGGGCGAAGGCTAGGGCACTAGCTGAGAGCAAGTCCAGCAAAGCAGCCTGAAAGACTCTTGCTCGCGGGTCTCGTTATGGCGCAAGTTAGAAACCCAGCCATCGTTAAGCCGGAACTCCTTGCGTGGGCGCGCGAGGATGCTGGCTATGATGTGGAAGTCGCCGCAAAGAAAATAGCTATCAAGGCGGAAAAACTTGCAGCGTGTGAAACAGGACAGGAAAGACTCACCGTTAATCAGCTCCGAAACTTAAGTAATGTTTACAAACGCCCACTAGCTTTTTTCTACCTTCCCGCCCCGCCAGAGTCTGAGATTGATCTTCGAGATTTCAGGCATTTCCCCGACGAATCGGAACACAAGTTATCCCCTGAGTTGCGCCTTGAAGTGCGAAAGGCGAAGTCTCGCCGTGATCTAGCCCTTCGCCTTTTAGATGAGTTGGACACCACTCCACAGATATTCGAGGCGACGGCTTCCACTAATGAAAGCCCCGAAGTTGTTGGCAAACGAGTTCGGGACATACTTGGAATAAGTTTTGAGCGTCAGCTTCAACTTAAAACTGACTATGAAGCTCTGCACTTCTGGCGAGATGCGATTGAAGCGCACGGCGTTTTAGTTTTCCAAGCGTCCATTGATAAGAAAGAGATGCGTGGATTCTCGTTGTGGTTCTCACCCTTGCCCGTGACCGTAATGAATGCCAAAGATTCTCCTTACGGGCGAGTGTTCACGATGGTACATGAGTTAACGCATCTGATGCTGCGATCTGCGGGTCTATGCGACTTGGGGAATGACCAGCTTGAAGTGTTTTGTAACGCGGTTGCGGGCGAGGCTCTTGTACCGTCAGACTTGTTCTTACGGGAAAGTATCGTCCGTGATAACGGGACTCCTAGATGGTCAGATGAAGAGCTTAGCGGTCTTTCCTCGCGTTACAGTGTCAGCCTTGAAGTGATCCTACGTCGCTTACTCAGCTTAGGCAGAACGACGCAGGACTTTTATCAACTCAAAAGAGAAGAGTGGAAAAAGTCTAAAAAGAAGGGCGGCGGTTTTGCCCCTATGCCTCTTAGGATAGTGGCGGCGTCAGGAAAGACGTTCGTGCGATTAGTATTAGACAGTTACCATCAAGATAAGATTAGTTCCACAGACGCCGCTCAATATCTAGGTACAAAATTAGGACATTTACCTGAGATAGAACAAGCAGTACGCATCCCGACCCTCATGAAGGATCGCACTTGAAATACTGCATAGATACAAGTGGACTCACACACTTATGGCGGGATCACTATCCGCCCAAACACTTCCCGTCTCTATGGAAAGATATTGAAGCATGTATAAGCGGCG
>JAVXVR010000033.1:0-3516 GCA_032230165.1 Acidobacteriota bacterium
TACTTGCGCTTGAGCCGCGCGATCTCAGCGAGGCGGTTGTCGACTTCGGCGAGGCGCGCGGGCGAGTAGGTCAAGCCCTCGGCGAAGCCGCGCAGCGTGTGCGCCAAATCTTCGAGGAGCGCGCGCGCCGACGCGAGCCCTTCGGAGTAGTTGCGATAGCTCGACTCGTAGCCCGCCAACTCTTCGATCTGCCGCTCCAGAAGACTCAGCCGCGCGACGGTCGAGTCCTGCTCCTCGTAAGTGCGGTCGTAGGCGTCGGCGCAGAGCGCGGAGACTTTTTCGAGGTTGTTGAGCCTGCGTCGCTCCTCTTCTAATCGCTCGTCTTCTCCGGCGGAGAGATGCGCGCTTTCAAGCTCGCCGACCTGGAAGCGCAGCCCGTCAATCAGATTCTGCTTCTCCGACTCGTTGCGGCGCAGCGCGCTCAGTTCGCGGCTCAGGTTAGCCCACACGCGGTAGCGCGCAGCAACCTCTTGTTTGAGCACGGCGAGACCGGCGAAGGCGTCGAGTAGTTCGAGATGCGTCTCTGTGTCGAAGAGCGTCTGCTGTTCGCCCTGCCCGTGAATGTCCACGAGGAACGGACGTAGTTCGCGCAGCAAGGCAAGCGTGCTCAGGCGATTGTTGACGAAAACCTTGCTGCGCCCGCCCGAAGACAGCTCGCGACGGATGACGAGATCGGCGTGGTCTCCGACGCCGACGCCGCTCACGTCGAGCCCCGCGCCTTCAAGAATGGATTCGACTTGCTCGTGTGCGCCGATCTGGAAGAGACCTTCGACCGAAGCGTGTTCTTCGCCGGAGCGGATCAGGTCGGTTGAGAAACGCCCGCCAATAAGCACGCCGAGCGCGTCCACGATGATCGACTTCCCCGATCCGGTTTCGCCCGTCAGCAAGTTGAGACCGCGTTCGAACTCGACGCGCAGCTCGCTGATGAGCGCGAAGTTTGAGATGTTGAGTAGCGCGAGCATCCAGCCCCCGGAACCTTTGAGCCTTAGTTTGAGTTTTCGGACACAGCCATTTTACTCAATCGCGTGCGTCTGACGATAGGGCGCAGGCTCGAAATCAAACCTGATACTGTCATCATCTGCTCGTGGATAATCTGACCTACGGCGGCTCGAAATTTTTCATTCACGCGCGGACGCGACGCGTGTATGATGCGCGCGGACATGCGACGAAGGAGGTTCGACGATGGACGGAGCAAAGCTACGCGCGTGGTGGTGGCACAGGCAGGGCTTGGACGGCTCGCTCGCGGGAGCTTCGCCGCGCGTGGTGTTGGGGCGTTCAGGCTGGGCGCGCTCGGTCGGCGGCGTTAGCCCCTACCTGACTCTGTTCTCGCGCACGGGCACGAGTCGCGAAGCGGCGGATAGGGCTGTCGCCGATCTACAGATTCACGAGTTGCCATCGGCGCGCGGCTGCACTTATGTCGTGCCCGCAGATGATTTCGCGCTCGCGCTTAAAGTTGGTCAGCAGTTCGGCTCAGCTCCGATGAAGCAGGCGCAAAAGCTCGGCGTCACAGAGAAAGAGATCGAGCGGCTTGGCGCGGCGGTCATCAAGGCGCTCGCGAAAAAAGCTCAAAGCCCCGAAGAGATCAGAGAGGCGACGGGCGACGCCTCGCGCAGCCTCGGCGAAGCGGGCAAGAAGAAAGGACTGACGACGACGCTCCCGCTCGCGCTCGGCAACCTTCAGGCAAGTGGCGACATACGTCGCGTGCCCGTTAACGGTCGCCTCGATCAGCAGCGTTACAACTATGCGCTCTGGCGTCCGAACCCGCTCGACAGGTTTAAGCTGACAGCGGAGGAAGCGTACACGGAGCTGGCGCGTAGATACTTTCGCTGGGTCGCCCCTGCGACCGTCGCCGAGTTCCAATGGTTCTCAGGTCTAAGCGTGAAGGCGGCGAAGGCAGCCGTCGAGCCGTTGCAGCTCATGTCCGCCGAAGCCGGAAGCGACCGCTTGATTTTCGCCGACGACCGCGAAGCCTTCGTGAAGTTCAAGCCATCAACCAAGCCGCAGTACGCGCTCACGAGCAGCCTCGATGCGATTCACGCGCACCGCCGCGACGTGCGCGGGCTGCTCGATGAGAGGGATGCGAACCGGCAGGCGCTAGGCGAGAAAACGATGGGCGGGCTTTCCGATCTGCCCAGCCACGCGATTTTTGATCGCGGGCGGCTCGTCGGTCTGTGGGAGTTCGATCACGAATCGCAGACGATTGCCTCGACAACGTTCGGCGTCAAAGACAAGGCGCTCGACGAAGCCATCCGCCGCACCGAGACGTTCATCCGCGAACAACTCGGCGACGCGCGCTCCTTTAGCCTCGACAGTCCGAAGAGTCGTGCGCCACGCATCGCCGCGCTGCGCCAAGCCTTCGCCTGAGCCGCGTGCGCGGCGCGGCTCACAGTTTGAGTTTCAGGATAACCGGGTCTTTCAACTTTTCCGCCGGAGCCAAATTGCCCTTCTCGTCAATCGCGCCCCACTGACTGTTCGCAATGAAGTAGAACCAGTCTTTGACGACGACGCCAAGCGTCGGATCGTCAAAGATGGGGTTGTTGGCTTCGAGCGTCTCGAAACGCTCAAGGCGGCTTAACGTTTTGTCTAGGATGAGCCGGATGATGCGCGGCGGCGTGGTGCCGTTCTGCACGGCGACGAGTGCGCCGTTGTGAAAGTAGAGACCATCGATGCCGAGCAGCGTCGAGTCCGGCGGCGGCGGGAGGAGCGTGATCTTTTTCGTCGCCAGATCGACGAGGAAGAGGCCCTTCGCGTAGTCAGCCATGAAGAGATGCTTCTCGTCGGGCGTGAAGTCGAGACCCTGCGGCGAGGAGAACTGTTCGCTTTCGAGGAACGTCTCGATCTCATCTCGGTCTTGCCGGACGATGTAGATCGCGGGCGTGATGCTGTCGGTGGCGAACACATCGCCGCGCGAGTTGATAGCGAGATCGCCGAGCCAGTGCGGCTGAGGGTGATTAGGCAGTAGATATTTTTTGATGAGCCGCCCGGTTCGCAGATCGAACTTGAGTAAGCCCGTAGTGCCGTTCTCTTCCTCCTTGTAGCCGGACATCTGCGGGTGTGCGACGGTGCACGCCCAGAGCAGTCGGCGCGCCGCGTCAACCTTCATGCCCGCCACGCTCCACAGCCCGTCGCGCGCGGTGGCGAACTCCGTCGCTTCGCCGCTTGCGCCGACGCGCAAAATCTTCCGTTTGTAGATGCTGCTCAGGTAGAAGTTTTTCGCGACCCTATCGTAGGCGACGCTTTCGGGCACGACACCCTTCTCATGTATGGTGAAGGCGGGTATGCTGCGGACTATGGGCAGTGCGTTACGCCGAAACTTTTCCAGTATCACTTTGAACTCGGCGGAGTCTTTGATCGAGTTGAAATTCTCGTCCGACCCGGCGGGAACGACCACTCCCAGACGCGCCACCCGATCCAGCCACGAGAGGGCTTCCCCGGTGTTCCCGTTGAGCGCGTAGGCGACCGCGACGAAATACATCAGTCGCGAGTGGTTGGGGCGAAGCGTCGCAGCCTGCTTCA
>JAVXVR010000052.1:0-4039 GCA_032230165.1 Acidobacteriota bacterium
TTCATCCTTCACGCGGCGTTGCTGGGTCAGGCTTTCGCCCATTGCCCAAAATTCCCGACTGCTGCCTCCCGTAGGAGTCTGACCCGTTATTCAGTGTCAGTGTGGCCGACCGCCCTCTCAGGCCGGCTACAGATCGTAGCCTTGGTAAGCCATTACCTTACCAACTAGCTAATCTGCCGCGGGCTTCTCTTCAGGCGCGAGGTCTTGCGATCCCCCGCTTTAACAACTGTCACCATGTGGTGCCGCTGCATCATGCGGTATTAGCGTCTCTTTCGAGACGTTATTCCCCACCCGAAGGTAAATTACCCACGTGTTACTCACCCGTGCGCCACTCTACTTTCTCCCCGAAGGGAAATTTCGCGTTCGACTTGCATGTCTGAGGCACGCCGCCAGCGTTGATTCTGAGCCAGGATCAAACTCTCGTTAGAATTTGTATCTCTGGAACATTATCTTCTACTGGTTAAGTATCCAATAATGACTCTTCTCGAGTTTTGAGCCGCGAGCTTTATCGCTCACGACCGCTCTCAAAGGTCTTTGATTAGGACACGCTCTATCTAGTTTTCAAAGATCGGTTGATCTAGAGTGAATCCAGATTTAGATGTCTTGGGATTCAATCGGTTGCCCACAGACGACTATTTCTCGCCTCAAGCAAAACGTGACTTTAACCCAGCTACCTGAACTTGTCAAGCGCGTCCGGGTTTGACGCGTCATCGGCGCATCCTTTGTCCGTCGCGCCGAGAATCTCGACGCCCCGGCGGATGAAATAGCCGCTCCCTCTCGACAAAACTCTTGAAAGAGAAGCGGCTCGTTAACGCGCCTTCAATTTTCTAAATGTCAACCGCCGTCTGCGGGCGAATGGGCATTATAGATATTCCCGGAGTCTTGTCAAGCGGCGCGGCAATATTTTTCGCGTGCTTGCTATGTGCTCGATCAGGGTGGCGACAGAGCACGTGGCACGTGGGATTATTTCTTCTTCGGACTTCCGGGCAGCTCTTGTTGCGGCTCCGCCCTTAGATGTCCGTGATCATCTTTATAAACCCTGAACCGATAATCTTTTACCTCTTTGCCGTCTTCAAGTCGCACGATGAAGAATTTACCGTCGCCGCTGCCCTCTATGCGCAACGGCAAATATCCGCGCAGATCGTGGCTGCGGTAGGCAGTGTAATGTTCCTGCCGGATTTTGTCGTAGCCTAAGACGTAGATGCGATCAAAGTCCGGCTCGTCCAGGCTGCTTGGCTCGTCAGAGTCGCTCCGCTCCAAGATCACCCAGCTCCCCGGTTGCGTCTCTTTACCTTCACCTGCCCCGCCCGACGCCGTAGGACTTCCCTTCTCCGCATCGTCCAGCCTATGCCAGGCGACGAACTCACGACCGGCGCGGTAAAAGACGATGTCGCTCGGCACCGCCAGCTCGACCTGCTTTCCGAACATCCAACCCGCCGGAGCGGGCGAGATGTCAGGGGTCAAGCGCACCTTGTACCAGAGTTCGTTTGTCTCCTCTGGCGTCTTCGCCGCCTCGCTCTCGCCTCGCCTGCGGTTGTTAGTTGTCTGGGCGGAGCCAGCCTTGGGCGCGTCGTCGCTCTCGGTCGTTTCCGCCGCTTTGGGCTTGGGCACGCGCTTCCAGCCGACGATCTCGAAGTGTGAGCCTCCCTCGATTTTCAGCAGGATGTTTTCGTTATTACTTCGGTCAGGCGAGAAGCGCAGGTTGGCGCTGGCGCGTAACTGCCCGGTGGCTTGCGCCGGGATGTTCTTGTCTTCTTCGGCGAGACGGAGCGAGCGTTCGAGCAACTCCTGCGGCATGACGTTGCGCGCCTCGATCCAGCCTTCGGTGCTCTCCGCGTCGTGCGTCCGCACGCGCAACCAACGCTCGCCTCCCTGCTGTATGCCTTCGTTGGCGTTGCCCTCCGTCGCTTTCGTGTCTTTCGTCTCGACGATGTCCACGACTTCGCCGCGCAACACCTCTTTGAGGTCGGCAGCCACGATTGCCGTCGAGCTACGCACCTGTGCGCGGCGCGCGATGATGACACCTGTGCGGCGCACGCCCGCTAGCGTCTTGCAACCGGCGACGAGCGACATCGTGGAGGCGAGCAGTAGGAAAGCTACGACGGCTCGGCGCGTCTCAAACTTGAATCGAATCTGCATGCTTGGTGGTTTGGGCTGCGGTCGGGAGCGCGAATCGGTTTTACTCTGGCGGCTTTATGCGCGCATGCGGCGAGCGGCACCTATCCACGCCCCGCGGCTAGTTATTGTACCCAATCTGACGAAGTAAGTCGCGTTGCGAACTGCTCAAAGAAGTTGACACGACGATCCGGTTGCGCGAGCCGACTCGCTCGACGCGCAGACCGAAGGGCGTTAGCTCCGCTCCGAGGTCGATCTTTTCGACGCCCTTAATGAATCGCGACGTGAAACCATTTGCGCCCGACACTTCGTCGAGCGCACTCAACACGCTCGCGTTACCGTCGCGTTCGTGTGGTTGAGTCTGAGCGCGTCGAAACAGCACGCGGTAAACGTCTTCGAGCGAGCGTCTGCCGCCCGTGCTTTTTCTCACGCTGAGATCGTAGAGCGCCGCCACGAGCATCCCCTTACTGTAGATGAGAGCGTCCGCGCCGCTCCAACGCCGCGCCGACGCTTCGAGCAGCGACACAGTGTCCTGCGGCTTCAACAACTCGTAGCCGTCATACGTGTGCGCGAGCGCGTCGAGATAATCATCGAAGCTCAAGTTACCGAGTCGCTGCGAGACGCGGAGCGCTTGATAGTTCGTGAAGCCTTCGTAGAACCATGCGTAGTCGCCGGTGAGACTGAGACCGTTCGGCACCCAGAGGTGAAACGACTCGTGCGCCAGCGGCGAGCTTAACCGTGCCAGCGCGGAGAGCTTCGAAGGCGCGCGCCCCGCTAGGTAGAGGACTATCGCGCCGCGCGTCTCGGCTGCCCACTGGCTCGCGCTCGCTTGGCGCGGGAAGGGCGCGACGACGACGAGAGCCGTCTTGCTTGGCATCGCGCCGAACGTCTTCGCGTGCTCTTTGACGATTGCGGTGACCGTCTCGGCAACTTCCTGATCAGTGAACGCCCAGTCGCCCGCGACGGCGACTCTCAACTCCATGCCGCGCACGTTCGCGACGCGCTCGCGCACGTCCTGCCCGGCGAAGACGAGCGACGACTCCGCGTCTGCGAAATCGAATACGCCTGCGGCGTCGCTTTTCACGGGCGAAGCGATCTTCCAACCGTCTGGAAGCTTGAAACCAACGCGCGCGTGCGTGAGCGGTAGCGGCAGGAGGTCACCGGGCATGAGCGCGCCGCGTGTTTCGGCGAGCCAGGAGACGTGCGCGGCGTCGGTCGCAGAGGTCGGCGGGTCGAGTTTAACGTCGTAGCTGAACTTGACAGCATCAGTCGCCGACTCATACTCGCCGGGCGCGAGCTTGCGGGCGGCGACGACCGCGCCCCGCTCATCGGCGAGCGAAAGGTTCTCGATCCTCTCGCCGAGCCCGATGATTCCTGCGTAGGCGTTGCGAAACGACCAGACCTTCGTCGGTGCGTCTCGCGTGCCCTCGATCCTCACACGCGGCGGCGAGAGCGAGACGACACTGATCCGCGCCTGCGTTGTCTGCGCGCGCGTCGCGGCGGCGGTCATGAGTAGGAGAAGGATGAGCGTGACGCTGTATCCCGGTAGTGTGTTTCGTGCGCGCATGAAGATGAGCGAACATGATTCGGGCGCGGCGGTCGAGTTGTCAACTGCCGCGCCCGATTCGGCAGCAACCTCGCCTCGGAGCAGGAGAACCCATCCGCGATGAGAGAGTTTTATTTGCAACCTGCTCTCAAATGGCGCGAACTGAGGAACTTGTCCCGCCCGTCCGGCGTATTGTTTGATGCAGAAATGATGCTTCGACTTGCGGGCAGCGTTGACAGTCCGATTTTAACGCCGATACAATGCAGTTCTCGCTCGCGACCTTGCCGCCGCGCTTCGTTCAAGAGGAGCGAATATGAGTCTCATTAAGATCATCGTCATCACCCTCGCCGTCATCCTGACCATCCTTTTCTTCGGGCG
>JAVXVR010000239.1:0-6171 GCA_032230165.1 Acidobacteriota bacterium
GAGATGGCGGAGGCGACCGACTTCACGACCGACGCGACAAGCGGGCAGAGGGGCTTGCGCGCAGAGTATTTCAAGACCGAGGACATGAGCGGTCAGCCCGTCTCGACGCGCACAGAGCAGCACGTCAACTACGGATCGGGCGGTCGCGCATCTCTGCCCGAAGGGACAATCGCGTCGCGCTGGACGGGCTACTACACGCCGCGAGACGCGGGCGCGCACGACATCTTCGTGCAAGCGACGGGCGAGGACGGCGGCTTCAATCGCCTCTACGTTGACGACAAACTCGTCCTCGATAACTGGGCGGTCTCAAGAACGCTCGCGGGCTACGTGACACTTCAACTCGACGCTGGTGCCCATAAGATCGTGCTCGAGCAGCACGGTCGCTCCGGCTGGCTCGGCGCGAAGCTCAGGCTGGGAGTCGTGCGGCGCGGCGCTGGCGTTGACGCGGAGGCGAAGCGGATGGCGTCGAAGGCGGATGTGGTCGTCGTCGCCGCCGGTTTCGACACGACGACGGAGAGTGAAGGTGCGGATCGCACGTTCGCGCTGCCCGTGGGTCAGGATGAGTTGATTCAGGAGATGACTGCGGCGAACAAAAATACTATCGTCGTCGTCACGTCGGGCGGCGGCGTTGACATGAGCGCGTGGGTGGATCGCGTGCCCGCGCTCGTCGAAGCCTGGTATCCCGGACAGGAGGGCGGGACGGCTCTCGCCGAAATCCTCTTCGGCGACGTGAATCCTTCGGGGAGACTGCCCGTCACGTTCGAGCGGCGTTTGGAAGACAACCCCGCGCACGACAGTTACTACCCGGCGGCGGATACGAAACGCGTCGAGTATAAGGAGGGCGTCTTCGTCGGCTATCGCGGCTACGAGCACAATCACACGAAGCCGCTCTTCCCCTTCGGCTACGGTCTCTCCTACACGACCTTCGAGTATGGCAACCTATCCATCAATGCTTTACCCGACGCTGCAACGGGCGGCGCGGGCGGTATGCTCTATCAAGTCTCGTTCAACGTGAAGAACACGGGCAAGCGCGAAGGCGCGGACGTGGCGCAGGTTTATGTGGGCGAGCGCGCCGCGAAGGTGGCGCGACCTGTGAAGGAGTTGAAGGGGTTCGCGAAGATCACCTTGCGTCCGGGCGAGACACGCAGAGTCACGTTCATGCTCGACCGCCGCGCATTTTCTTACTACGACGCGGACGCGAAGCGCTGGCGCGCAGACGCGGGCGACTTCGACGTACTCGTCGGCAGATCGTCCGAGCAGATCGAGCTGCGCGGCAAGCTCTCGCTCGCGGAGGAACGATAAACGATAACGATGAACGCGGAACGATGAACGGAAGAGATTGATCCATTGACTCATTGATTCATTGATCCATTTCTTCAATGACTCAATGAGCCAATGGGTCAATGAGTCAATCATGCCGACTTCATCGTTTCATCTCGGCACAGCCTCGCCCGGCTTGACGATGCGAATCCAGTGTTCTGTGAACTTGAAGTGCATCTCCGGCAGATCGACTTTGGGCATGTGGCACGTCGCGCACTGCTTCGTCGCGACGGGACAGGCGGGAGCGGCGCGCGCCTGCGTCTTCAACTCTCTCGCGCTTGAGAGGTGACAGGCGAGGCACTTCGCGTCGTAGTAGGCTGAGTCGTGCCGCAACTCGTCGTGCGGGTCGTGGCAGGCGACGCAGCTCATGCGCGGGTCGTCCGTCAGGTGTCCGCGGCTGTTGTAGATGCGGTAGGGCTGGAAGCGTATGTTAGCCGCGCCGCCTTGAGCATTGAGCGACATCACCGTGTCGAAACTCTGGTGGCACGCGCCGCAAAATTCCTGCGACAGTTCGAGCCCGCCCAGACGAGCCGGGTTGAAGATTTGCGGGTCGTTGACATTCTTCAACCTCATCGCCGCGACGTGCCTCTCGCCGGGTCCATGGCAGGCTTCGCAACTGACCCCGGGCGAGGCGCGCTCGAACTGCTGGCGCGTATCGCCCGGGGCTGCCGTCGTGTGGCAGTTGAAACACCCCTGCACCGCCTCACGGTTGAGCGGACGACCCAAGGCGTCTTCGAGCGACGCGGGAACGGCGCGCGGGTGAAGGATCGTGATGTCGAGCGCGCGCGGAGTTTGAAAATAGCTGACGCGGCTCTCGTAGAACGCGCCGTTGTGCTGAAAGATGTAGGTCTGCCCCGCCACGCCCTGCCCGAAGCAGAAGAGCACGGGCTCGGAGATCGACTGCGCGCCGTCGCCGACCGTGTAGACGGCGCGGTCGCCCTCGCGCGTGATGCGGTAAGTATAGTTTCCGTTGACGAAGGTGAGCGGCGCGCGCGTCTTCAAGACCTCGCAGGCGGCTCCGGCTTCCGCCGCGTGCGCCATCGGCGTGGACGCCTGCGTGCGCGACTCTTTCGTGTGGCACTGCGCGCAGGCGGCTGAACCGACGTAGCCGACGCCTGAGTAGTCGTGCGCGGGACGCCAACTCGGTAGAGGCTTGTTGCCACGCACCTGCCCCCGACCGCTGATGAAAAGCGGCTCCCCGAAATACACGAGGGTGCAGACCAGCAGGAGTGAGAGGGTCAGTCCTCTCTTAACTCGATCTCTCATCAATTTTATCGTCGGAGAAACAGCGCGGCGTCTGTCCGCGGCGGCGAAGGAGACGTGCGCGCCGCACCCGCTCGTCGAAACCTTCCGCGAAGCGACATTGTACTTCCCGCGCGCGCTTTGTCGAGAAGCGAAATTTTGCTTGAACAAAAGGGCTCGATACAAGAGAATGGGCGGCACGAGTTCCTCCGAGCTTCTTCCCTGTAAGGACGAGCCGACCGCTATGAGAATATTCGCCCTGACGCTTGCCGCCGCGATGTGTCTTCAACTCTTTTGCCTACAGTCGCAACAAACTTCGGCGCGTACCTTCGGCGCGCAGGGTGGCTCCGGCTCCGACATAAACGACAGCGACGCCTTCTTCCAGTCCGCCGTGCGCACGCGACCGGCGCGTGACGTTTCGCGCCGCGTCGAGGAGCTACTCGCGCGCATGACGCTCGAAGAGAAGGTCGGGCAGATGACGCAGTTGGAGATCGGCATGGTCTCGACGGGCAGCAACCAGACGATCCAGATCGATCCCGCCAAGCTCGAAAAGGCAGTCGGGCGCTACGGCGTCGGCTCGATCCTGAACGTCAAGGATCAGGCGCTGCCGCTCGCGCGCTGGTACGACATCATCGGAAAGATTCAAGGGGCGAGCCAGCGCACGCGCCTGCGGATTCCCGTTCTCTATGGCATTGACTCGATCCACGGCGCGAACTACATACAAGGCTCGACGCTCTTCCCGCAGGAGATCGGCATGGCGGCGACTTGGAACCCCGTGCTGATGCAGCGCTCGCAGGAGATCGCCGCCGCAGAGACGCGCGCCGCGGGCATCCCCTGGTCGTTCTCGCCCGTGCTCGACATCGGTCGCCAACCCTTGTGGCCCCGCTTCTACGAGACGTTCGGCGAAGACCCGTACCTCGCCAAAGTGATGGGCGCGGCGTTTGTGCGCGGACTCGAAGGCGACGACGTGTCTTCGCAGTCGCACGTCGCCGCAAGCCTCAAGCACTACATGGGATACAGCTTCCCCTTGAGCGGCAGAGACCGCACGACCTCTCTGATTCCAGAGAACTACCTGCGCGAATACTTCCTACCGACCTTCGCCGCCGCGGTGCAAGCGGGCGCGCACACCGTCATGGTCAACTCCGCAGAGATCAACGGCACGCCCGGTCACATCAACCACCACATCCTGACCGACATCCTGCGCGGCGAGTTGGGCTTCAAAGGCGTCGTCGTCTCCGACTGGGAGGACATCAAGAAGCTCGTCACGCAGTGGCACGTCGCGGCAGACGAGAAGGAAGCGACGCGCATGTCTGTCATGGCAGGGATAGACATGAGCATGGTGCCGTCAGATTACAGTTTCGCAGACGATCTCATCGCCTTAGTCAAAGAAGGCAAAGTTCCCGTCTCGCGCATAGACGAAGCCGTGCGCAGAATCCTGCGCCTCAAGTTCGAGCTGGGACTCTTCGAGAACGCGCTGCCGAACCCCGCGCTCGCTTCCGTGTTCGGGACGAATGCGTCGAGGGGTGTGGCGCTCGACGCGGCGCGCGAGTCTATGACGCTCCTCAAAAACGATGGCGCTCTGCTCCCGCTCGCGCGAGATCGCAAAGTCCTCGTCACGGGACCGACGGCGAACTCGCTTCTGTCGCTCAACAACGGTTGGACTTACGTCTGGCAAGGATCGGAAGAGTCGCTCTACCCGAAAGATCGCCCGACCATCCTACAGGCGCTCGAAGGCAAGCTGGGTAAGAACCTCTCTTACGCGCCCGGCACGCGCATCACGCGCCCGCCCGGCTCGCAGACGGACGCGAACGAAGAGGTGGACATCCCTGCGGCGGTGCGTGCCGCGCGCGACGCAGACGTGGTCGTCGTCTGTCTCGGCGAAGGCTCTTACGCCGAGACGCCCGGCAACATCACAGACCTGACGCTGCCCGAAGCGCAGTTGCGTCTCGCCCAGGCAATCGAAGCGACGGGCAAGCCCGTCGTGCTCGTGCTCGTCGAAGGGCGACCGCGCGTCATCAGCACAGTTGCCGACGGCGCGCGCGCGATCCTGATGGCGTACAACCCCGGCAACGAAGGCGGCACGGCGGTCGCCGACGTGCTCACGGGCGACTACAATCCTTCGGGCAGACTTCCCTTCACCTACCCGCGCTCGGCGAACAATCTTTTCAACTACGACCGCAAGCTGTTCGAGGATGCGGACACGTCGTTCGGCAACCTCGCCACGCGCCCGCAGTTCGAGTTCGGACAGGGTCTGAGCTACACCACGTTTGCCTACAGCAACATGAGCGTGACGCCGAAGTCAGTGCCCGCCGGGGGCACGGTCAACGTCCGGTTGACCGTGACGAACACAGGCGCGCGCGCAGGGAGAGAGACAGTCATTCTTTACGTGCGCGACGAAGTTGCATCTGTGAGCCCGCCGGGCAAGCGCGTCCGTCGCTTCGCGAAAATTTACTTGGAGCCGGGGCAGAGCCGCGACCTGAGTTTCACACTGCGCCCCGATGATCTTTCATTCGTCGGCGCGGACAACCGCACCGTCGTCGAGCCGGGAGACTTCGACGTGCTGGTCGGCGGTCTCACGGACAAGTTCACGCTCCAAGCCGGTCAGGCGCAGAGCCCGGAGCGCACGCGCGTGCGCCCTCGCAGATAGAGGATGAACGAAGTGGCAAGTCTCGCGCGCGCCTGTTCGCGCGTTGATGTTTTAGGAGGTAGCTGACATGAAGCACCAACAATCATGCTTGGTAACAAGCGTCGTCCGCCGCTTGGCGGCGATCATCTCTTTGCTGTTGCTCGGCGCGGGCGCGGCTCTGGCGCAGGCACCAGGAGGGGCGGGGGCACCAGCCGTCATTGATCCGAAGGGCGAAACCCACAGCCAGATGAACCGCGAGGCGGCGTTGCGCAGCGCCGAGATCAGATCGGTCGGCGGTCGGATGGACAGCCGACAACTCGCGGCTGCCATCGATCAGACGAAGCAGGATTTCAAGCGCATCCAGCTCATACGCAACGATGTGATTGACTACCTCGTCGCCAAAAAACCACTCGACTACAAACTCGTCTCTGAGCAAGCCGCGGAGATCAATAAGCGCGCTAACCGCCTGAAGACGATTCTAATGCCGTCCGCACCAGTCGAGAAGGAGAAGGACGCGACGAAACAGATTGACTACGACGGCGAGCAGCTCAAGGGCGCGCTCGTCAAACTCTGCAACACTATTTTCAGCTTCACCGGCAACGCCATGTTCAAAGACCCCGCCACCGTTGACCTACAGAAGGCGGCGAGCGCCGGAGGCGATCTGCTGACCATCATCGAACTCAGCGACAATGTTAAGCGGAGCGCCGAGCGCCTCAAGGCGTCGAAATGATCGCGCGTCGCGTCGTGCGCCTCCTTTCGTCTGTCCGCCGAGTTGAGAGCTTTGACGTGCGCAAAAGTGACATCATCTTTTAGAAATTTTCCGTTGAGACCCGCGCCCGCCTTCTGCGCGCTCTTGCTCTTGCTGTGCCTCACGACTGTCGCGCACGCGCAGGCGTGGCGGCTCGTCTGGAGAGATGAGTTCAAAGGGGCGAAAGGTTCCGGTGTTGATCGCGCGAAGTGGGGCGCGGAGGTCGGCGGCACGG
>JAVXVR010000298.1:0-16769 GCA_032230165.1 Acidobacteriota bacterium
TCGCGTTCACCTCGAACGGCGAGGGCACGCTCACGGTCGTGCACGAAGACTCGCCCGACAAGTTCACGGTCGTCGAGACCGTGCAGACGCAGCGCGGTGCGCGCACGATGTCGCTCGACACGAAGACGCACAGGGTGTATCTCGTCTCCGCCGAGTTCGGACCGCCCCCGCCCGCCACAGCCGAAAGACCAAGACCGCGACCGTCGGTCATGCCCGGCTCGTTCACGCTCATCGTGATGGAAAAGTAGATCAACTCGACAAGGGGGGGAGACTGTTATGGATCGTCTGAAAGACAAGGTCGCGCTCGTGACGGGCGCGTCGAGCGGCATCGGCAAGGCTATCGCGACGCGCTTCGCGCAAGAAGGCGCGCACGTCGCGGTGAACTACCGCCCCGGCGGGAAGTTGGACGAAGAGGCGGCGCGTGCGGAAGCCGCCTCTTTCTCTCCGACCGCGCTCGCCGTCGCGGCTGATGTGAGTAAGCGCGAAGATGTCGAGCGGATGATGCAGCAGATCGTCGAGCGGTTCGGGCGGCTCGACATCTGCGTGAACAACGCCGGGATCGAGATCAAGCGACCGTTCCTCGAAGTGACGGACGAGGAGTGGAACAAGGTCATCGCCGTCAACCTCTACGGCTGCTTCGTCGTCAGTCAGGCGGCGGCGCGGCAGATGGTGAAGCAGGGCGGCGGCGGGAAATTGATCTTCATCTCGTCAGTCCACGAAGACATCCCGTTTCCCGAATACACGGCTTACTGCGCCTCGAAGGGCGGCGTGCGCATGATGATGCGCAACCTCGCGATGGAGCTTGCTCCCCACAAGATCAACTGCAATAACATCGCGCCGGGCGCAATCGCGACGCCGATCAACCAATCGGTCTTAGACGATCCGCAGGCGTTGAAGAACGCCGTGAGCGAGATTCCGTGGGGTCGCTTCGGGCGTCCCGAAGAGGTCGCGTCGGTGGCGGTCTTTCTGGCGGGCGACGAATCGGAGTACGTGACGGGGAGCACCTACTACGTTGACGGCGGGCTGACGCAGCAAGTGACCATGTATTGAGGCTGTAAAATCAACCTCGGCTGATATGCCTTCCGGCTGAGCCTCGCGCGCGTGCGTAGTGCAACCGGAAGGCGTATCATCGAATCTAATTATTAATCGACGACATGATAATGACGTCGAGCGCGAACAGACGTGATACGGTCACGTTGACGATTGAAAGTACACCCTACAACGGTTAAAACTACTGGATGTTCGAGGTTTTTAACGGGTCGAATTTAGGCTCGTATCGCGCGTCCGCTTCCCTGATAATTCAGCCTTTTTTGACAGAGCGTTGTCGCAGACTCCCCCGCGAGTTCAGCGTTCCCGAACCCTGGAGGATACGTTTTATGAGTCTGACCCGTCATACAGTTCGTCGCAGCGTTGCCGCCATTATCGCCGTCTTCGCCCTCGCCTTCGCCGCGTCGGCGAAAGATCAGTCGCAGTTCCACAGCATCAAGATTAAGAACTTCGGACAGATGGACGCGCGCTTCTTCCGCGGCGCGCAGCCCAAGCCCGAAGACTACCAAGCCCTCGCCGCGCTCGGCATCCACACGGTGATCGATTTGCGCGACGATCCGACCGACTACGAAAGGGGCGCGGTCGAGTCTTTGGGAATGAAATACGTCAACATCGCGGTCGAGGACAAGCACGCGCCGCAGGAAGCGCAGATCGCGGAGTTCCTCAAACTCGCGAATGACCCTTCGACCGGCAAGTTCTTCGTCCACTGCGCGGGCGGTCGCCATCGCACGGGGATCATGGGCGCAGTCTATCGCTTCAACCTCTACGGCTGGAACTACGATCAGGTTTACGCCGAGATGAAGCAGTACGACTTCTACACTTCCTGGGGTCACGGCGACCAGTTGAAGTACGTCCAGAGCTACTGGCAGAGCATCCAGTCGGGTCAGATTCACGTGACGCCGACGCTCGCCGCGACCGGTGCCGTCGTCGTCACGACTCAGGCTCACCAGAAGTAAGTTCGCAAATTCTTATCCACTAAATGAGAAGAGGGTCGCTCTCAAATTGAGCGACCCTCTTCTCGTTTGCATAGACCGCAGCGCTTCACACCGCTCTCGCCCGCGCGTCTTACTGGTAGATGTAGTCGCGACTCTTCTGCTGCTCCCACTCGATGCTCTCGACGTTGTCGGGATCGGCAGCCATGATCTCTTCGTTAATCGCGTCGGTGCTCGTGTTCAGGCTCATGTTGACGTAGTACATGACGCACCCCACGGGCTCATTCTCGTCCGGCGGGTTGATCTGCCGCACCTCGCCGCTGATCCCTCGGCGGCTGAAGATTTTTTGCAGCACATCTTGCGCCCGATCCGTATCGCGCGCCTTGACCGTCAGCTCCATTGCGCGGAAGACCTCCTCGTCCTCGCGGCGTTCGAGCAGCCACAAGAGCGGCAACACGAAGAACGCGAGGACGAGCGCCACATCAAGACGCCCCACCCCCGCCGCCAGTCCGAGCGCGAGGTTGATGAGGAGCACCGTGATCTCTTTCGGGTCGCGTATATTGGTGCGGAAACGGACGAGCGAGGCAGCGGCGAAGATGCCGAAGGCGCGCGCGGCGTTGTCGCCGACGATCATCATCAAGGCGGAAGCGACGACGGCAAGCAGGATTTGCGTCTGCGCGACGTAGAGGTTGCGCTGGACGAGCGGCGCGTTCTTGCGCGGGCGGAAGGCGAGCATCGCGGCGAGCAGTGTGGCGAGGACGAGCCGCAGCAGGACGCGCGGGACGGTCATCGTCCAACTCTCGTGCGGGCGGAACGCCGCGCCCTCGTCAATGCCGAAAATGTCCGCGACCGACGATCTACTGCCGCCGCCGTCTCTGGTTTCGTCCCTTTCTTTCGCCTCGCCCGCGCCTCTGACCGCGCTCTGGGAGTTCGCGTTGCCATCGGCGGTCTGGTTGACGTTCGACGCAAGCGCTTGCCGCTGCTGCGGCGCGGCGGGACTGGTCATAGACCAGATGAGCGCCGCCAGCACGAAGCCCGCGACTGCGGCGGCGAGCGCCACGAAAGCGATCTGCTGCGTGCTTTTTCTTACCTTCAACATCGCCATCAATGAACTCCCGTCTGCTGAGTGCGCGAACAGCAACTCTTCGTCGCGCCCGTCACCTCTGCCTCTATTAACCGTGACGCGCTCAGTGTCGCGCCACGCCCTGCGTCCGCCCCTGCGCGACGCCCGTCGCCTTCGCCAGCTCGCCGATGCGCGCTCGCACCGCTCCGGCGAGCGTCTCGACTTCGGCGGGCGTGTAGTTGGCGGCGCGGAAGGCGTCTGCGAGCTGACGGTTGCTCAACTTCATGAGGAGGCTTGCGAGCCAGCGCGCGTCGCCGACGCTCACATCGTCGAAGAGGTCTTGCCGCTTGCCCTTGTAGAAGAGGAAGACCCTGCCGTCTTTCACGTCCTCCACGAAAGGATCGTCGCGGTAGTCCTGCGGCGCGTTGCGGCTGCGACTGAGCCGCCAGAAGCCGGGCACGTCCAGCTTAACCTTCCCGAAGGTCGCGCCGAGATCGCTGACGACGTAGTGCAGCTCGTCGCGCCCCGACTCGCCGCCGCCGCGTACGAGCAGGACTTTGTTGTTCGTGTCCTTGATGTCCCAGTTGTTGAGGAGCGCCATCAGGATGGCGAGCCCGTGCAGTTCTTTCGTCCCCGCGAAAGGGTTGCCGACCCACTTCCACTCGTCGAGACGCTTGACGTTGTCGGGTCGCGCCTCGAAACGGACATTGGCGAAGCCGCCGTTCGCGCAACGCTCGATCTCTTTGGGGGCTTTAGGCACACCGTTGATGTGCACGCACGGCGCGAGGTAGTTCGTCTCCGTGACGTAGCCGACCGCCCAGACGAGACGCACCGCAGCGGTCTCGCTCTGCGCTTCCTTCCCCACCTTCGCGACCCACTCGCGACCCGCGCCGTCTTTCACGCGATACTTCGTTGAGAAGCCTCCCGTCTCCGCTTTGACGAACGTGACGTTCGACAGATCGGGCTTCGACGCCTCGCCGCCCGGACCCCAGAAGAGATCGCGCGTGACGATATCATCGGGCGCGCGCCACAGGACGGGCGTGCCCCGCGCCGCTTCCTTCGCTTCGGACTTCTTCTTCTGCGCGGCGGCGACCTGCGCGAAAAAGCAGAGCGCGACCGTCAGAACTAAGAGGCGACTGAAATTCAACCGTCTGTAAACTCTCATCATCCCTCCTTAACTGCCGGGAGAGCGTTTATCGAAAGTCAGTATGACTAACCTTGCCAATTATCCTCGTCGGACACTTTTCTAAACCTTCCATTCATCGCGTCGCACCCGGAGGCGGGGGCGTAGGGGTTGGAGTCGGCGTGGCGGTCGGCGTTGGCGTCGCGGTTTCCGCAGGCGTCGGCTCAGGCGGCGGCGGCGTCAACGGGGTCGCCGTCGGCATCGCGGTCGGCGCGGCGGGCGTCGCGCCTGTCACGCGGACGAGTTCGTTGATGCGCCCGCGCACCGCCGACGCGAGCAACTGCGCCTCCGAGGGTTTGAAATGGGCAGCGAGGAAGGCATCCATGATCTGTTCGTCGCTCAATTGCATGAGTAGCGAGGCGATCCACTGCGCGTCCTCGACCGTGATGTCGTCAAACAGGAATTGACTCTTGCCGCTGTAGGCGAAGCGCACCTTCCCCTTCTCGACGCCATTGATGAATTTCGACTTGGCGTAGTTCTCCGGCTCGTTGCGGCTATGCGTGATGCCGCCGCCGGTCTTGCCAAACGTCGCGCCGAGATCGCTGATGATGTAGCGCAGTTCATTCTGCCCGTCGCCGCTTTTCACCGACAGGACTTTGTTGTTCTCGTCCTTCAAGTCCCAGTTGTTCAAGAGCCCCATCAGCACGACGAGACCTTTGAACTCCTTCGTGCCCGCGAACGGGTTGTTCTTCCAACTCCACATGTCGAGACGCTTGACGCCTTCGGGTCGCGCCTCGAAGCGCGCGTCGGCGAAGCCGTCGTTCTGGCAGCGCGGCACGTCTTTGCGCGGTCTCGCCGCGCCGGGAATCTGGATGCACGGCACGAGGTAGTTGATCTCCGTCTGGTAGCCGAGCGCGGAGATGAGACGCACGGCGGCGGTTTCGGGTCGCGCCTCGTTGCCGACTTTGACGACCCACGAACGACCCGCGCCGTCTTTAACGTGATACTTCACGGAGTAGCCCGTCTGCTCGTCACTGACGTAGGTGAGCTTCGAGAGATCAGGCTTCATCTCGTCGCCGCCCGGACCCTCCGTGAGATCGCGCGCTGAGATGTTGCCCGGATCGCGCCACAGCACGGGCGTGCCTTGTGCCGCTTCCATTTTCTCGCCCGCCTTCTTTTCATCTTTCTGCTTTTGCGCCGTGATGAGCGGGGCGAGGCTTAACAGCAAAACGATCACGAGCGCGACCGGCGCGTGCCATATTTTTCTAAGCGACATTCAAGTTGCCTCCGTTTCAACCAAAACTTTCCCGCTCACACCTTCAGACTCACGCCGCCCTCGAAGTGCATCTGGCTGTCGAACGGCTCCTCGCCGGGCGCGGGGCGCACGCGGACGTAAGAGCCGTCCGGTTGCAGCTCGCGCGCCTTCGTGTTGTCGCGCAGGTAGGCGTCGAGCACCACGTCCTTCAAATACCGGCGCAAGCCCGCGTCGCGCACGGGCGCGATGACTTCGACGCGGCGGTTGAGGTTGCGCGTCATCCAGTCGGCGCTGCCGACGTAAACTTCCTCCGCGCCGCCGTTCTCGAAGTAGTAGATGCGGCTGTGCTCAAGGAGGCGTCCGACGATTGAGCGCACGCGGATCGTCTCGGAGAGTCCCGGAACTCGCGGCTTCAACATGCAGACGCCGCGCACCACGAGATCGATGGGCACGCCCGCCTGCGACGCTTCGTAGAGAGCGCGGATCATCTCCACGTCGGCGATGCGGTTATTCTTGGCGACGATGCGTGCGGGGCGACCCGCCAGATGGTGCTCGCGCTCGCGTCCGATCAGCGCGAGCATCTTCTCGCGCAGGTTCACCGGCGCGACCGAGAGCTGATGATAGTCCTTCTGCCGCGAGTAGCCCGTCAGGTAGTTGAAGAGGTCGGTCGCGTCCTCGCCGATCTCCTCGTTCGCCGTGAGCAAACCTAAGTCCGTGTAAACGGTCGAGGTCACGGGGTTGTAGTTGCCCGTGGCGATGTGGACGTAGCGGCGCAAGCCTTCGCCCTCGCGGCGCACGACGAGCGCGACCTTGCAGTGCGTCTTCAAGCCGAGCACACCATAGACGACGTGCACACCCGCCTCTTCGAGCCGCTTCGCCCACTCGATATTGCGCTCCTCGTCGAAGCGCGCTTTCAGCTCGACGAGCGCCGTCACCTGTTTGCCCTGCTCGCTCGCTTCGATGAGAGCTTTGGGGATCGGCGAATTCTGCCCCGTGCGATAGAGACACATCTTGATGGCGATGACATCGGGGTCGCGCGCTGCCTCGTTCATGAAGTTGATGACGGTCGTGTAGGAAGTGTAAGGGTGGTGCAGCAGCACGTCCTCGCGGCGCACCACGTCGAAAACCGACTCGGCGGCTTCGAGCACAGCGGGCACGGTCACTTCCAGAGGCTTGTCTTTCAGGTCGGGGCGTTCGAGCGCATAGAGCTGCATCAGGTCGCCCGTGGCGAGTGGCCCCGCGACGACGTAAACATCCTCCGGCGCAAGCTCAAGCTCCTTCGTCAGATACTCGACCATCGCGCGCGGCATCGTGTCTGAGACTTCGAGCCGCACGGCTTTCCCGAAGCGACGCTTGCGCAAGGTCTGTTCCATGCTGCTCAGCAGATCGTCAGCTTCGTAGTCGCGCGCCTCGATGTCGGCGTCGCGTGTGACGCGGAAGGTGTGGCAGCGTCCCGCGCGCATACGCTGGAACATCTCTCCGGCGTTCGCCGCGATCACATCTTCGAGCAGCGCGAAGCGCGTGCCTGTTTTGCCTATGCGCACGAGGCGCGGGACGAGCGGCGGCACTTTGATGCGGACGAAGCGCGGCTCAGCCTTGCCTGTGAGCGAGCGCGTGATGCCGTGCTCGAGCGCGGGCTCGACCATCAAGCCGATGTTCAGGCTCAGGTTCGAGATGTACGGGAACGGGTGCGCCGGATCGACGCCCTGCGGCGTCAAGACCGGCAAGACGTGGTCGTCGAAGTAGTCCTTGAGCCACTTGCGCTCCACGCTCGTGAGCGAGTCGTAACCGACGATCTCGATGCCGTGCGCGGCGAGTTGCGGCAACACGTCCTCGCGCAGGCAGCGCGACTGCTCGGCGACGAGCGGCACGACGTAATCACGTATCTGCTTTAACTGCTCGTCCGGCATCAGCCCGTCGAGCGTCTTCGAGACGACTTCCTGATCCAGCTCCTCCTTGATGCCGGAGACGCGGATCATGAAAAACTCGTCGAGGTTCGACGTGAAGATGGCGAGGAACTTGACGCGCTCAAGGAGCGGCTGTCCCGCGTCGAGCGCTTCCTCCAACACGCGCCGGAAAAATTCGAGCAGGCTCGTCTCGCGGTTGAGCAAGAATTCGCGCGCGTGGCGCAGGGAGTCGGGCAGCGCCGCTGTCGCGTCACGCTCGCCCGTGGTCAGGACTGTTTTTCCGTCGCTCGTCATCAGTAGGCGCTCGAAGTCCCCGCTGCGAAGTTTTATGGCTTGTCGGATTCTATCAGTTTATTGATGCCCGCATAGCACACTAAGAATGCCTGAAATTTACGGCACATAGGGAGAGGGAGCCCCGCAAGACGGACACGACCGCGCGTCGCGCGCGCGGGAAACTCACTTCGCAGGAAGAAACTTGCGACTATTTTGCGTCAGGCGGGCGAGGTTCCTCAAGCGCGGCGCGCACGCCGCGCCGACGCGACACAGTTTTTCAACATCTGCGACTGACTGCGTTGAGGAGCGGGCGGGCTTCCCCTTCGCGTTAGTGCGACTGTTTGTAGAGACGCTTGAGGCGTTCGAGCGTGTCCGCCTCGCGCGTTGACTTGTCCGTGCGCTCGCGCTTGAAACGTGGGATGCGCAAGACGTACCCGGCGCGGTAGCGGCTCGTCTTCTGTATGTCCTGAAAGTCAACTTCGATGACGACGCGCGGCTCGATCTCCACGTCGTGCCCGCGCGCAGAAGTGACGAGCGACTCCAACCGCATCGTCAAGTCTTTCAACACCTCTTCCGAAAATCCCGTGCCGACCTTACCGACCGTCAGGAATTCGTCCCTGTGGCGGACGGCGACGATGAGACTTGAGAGCAGACCGCGCCGCCGCCCAGAGCCGTAGATGCCGCCGACGATGACCACATCTAGCGTCTCGAACGCGGGCTTGATCTTCAGCCAGTGCTCGGTGCGCCGCCCCGGAATGTAGGGCGCGTCCGGGTCTTTCGCGACCAAGCCTTCCTGCGCCGCGCGGATCGCCTGCTTGAAAAATTTTTCTTCCACCGCGCGCTTATCCGTCACGATTGCCTCGGTCATTTTCACGCGCGCGGTGGGGCGGAAGAGTTTCGCGAGCCGCGCGCGCCGCTCGGCTTGCGGAACTTCCATTAAATCCTCGCCGTCGTCGTAGAGCAGCTCGAACAGATAAAGCACGAGCGGAATCTCGCGCGTCTTCGCCTCAATGCCGTGGACTCGACCGAGCCGCATCAGCACGGACTGGAACGGGAGTTTCCGCTTCAGCGTCGAATCGAAGGCGACCGCCTCGCCCTCGATGATGGCGTCTCGCCCGCGCCAGCTCTCGGCGAGTGCTGCGACGACATCGGGCATCGCCGCCGTGTCTTCGTTCAGACGGCGCGAATAGAGTCTGATCTCAGGCTTCCCGCGCACGTTCTTCTTCAAATGAATCTGCAAGCGCGCGCCGTCGTACTTCACCTCGAAGATGATCCGCTTTCCTCTGTACGTCTCGAAAATCTCGCCGGGGTCGTCAGCCTTGTGCGCGTTCATGAATTGATACGGGCGAAAGAGCGTGAGACCGGCGCGGGCAAGCGCGCGACCACCCGCGCGCGCCTTCGTCGCGGCGAGACCGATGTCGTTCGTCATTGCGTAGAGCCGCTCGATACTGCCAGCGTCGGCGTCGAACGCCTCTCCGAGCGCGCGCGTGATCGTGCCGAGCCCCGCGCCGATCCGCATCTGGTTGAGCGCCATGCGCGTGAAGTATTTCGCGCCCGACGGCGAGGTTGAGGCGAACACGTCTTCAATCAGTTTCAAACGATCCTCGTCGCGCGTGGCGGCGCGGTTCGTGCGCCGCCAGAGATCGGCGACCGTGAGCGTGTCCTTCTTCGTCTTGATTGATGAAGCGACGATCTCGCTCACGTCGCCCGTGCGCTTCGTCTCGCGTTCGATCTCTTCGGCGTCCTTGCCCGAGAGCGCAACGACTGCCGCGCGGATCGCGCCGGGTCCGATGCCGAGCTTATCGGTAAGTTGCGGCGAGACGAGTTCGCCCGCCGTGAAGTGCGCCGCCGCTTCGAGCGTCCGTTTGTCGGCGCGTCGAAACAGGTCGGCGAGCAGCTTGACCCTTTTCGGATCGCTTCCCGCCGCGCTGATCTTGTCGTAGGCGCGCGCGAGTTCCGAGAGCTTCATCGCATTCATTCGTCCGGTTCGGGGAAAATTTCGTCAGAGCTTCATTGCGGAGTATGCAAATTGCAAGCCGAATCTGCGGAGGCGATGCTTCGATGGCGAAGACGAAGAAGGCGCGCAGGCTCGACGAGCTAGCCGCGCAGATACGACGCTGCACGCGCTGCCCGCTCTGGGAGTCGCGCAACACAGCCGTGCCGGGCGACGGCAAATACACGGCGAAGGTGATGATCATCGCGGAGGCTCCGGGGAAGGAGGAAGACGAGACGGGCAAACCCTTCGTCGGCTCGGCGGGTAGATTTTTGAACCACGTGCTGGAAGGCACGGGGCTCGACCGCACGGATTTCTTCATCACCAATACGGTCAAATGTCGCCCGCCAAAGAACCGCACGCCGAAGAAACTGGAAGTTGACACCTGCACGTCGAACTATTTGTTCGAGCAGATCGAGCTGATTAACCCGCGGCTCGTCATGCTGCTCGGCACGGTCGCGGCGAAAAAGGTTCTGGGCGTCAAAAGCATCAACGCGGCGCGCGGGCGCGTGATCAAACAGGACGGGCGCAAGTTTTTAGTGGGCTATCATCCGGCGGTGCGCTTTTACCGCGAGGACTTGGGCGAGAAGGTCAGGGAAGATTTCGCGCGGCTCAAGCGCGAGATCAAGAAGCTGCAAAAATAATCTCTCGCGCGACGCACGCTTCGTTCGGAGTCGTACATACTCCGGGCCATCATGCTGGCACTTTCCTTGCAACCTCGAAGCTAAAACGCTCCGCACACGCGTGCGAACGAACTAGTAACGGACGCACGATGTACGGGAAGCGCGCAAAATGTGCGCGCCAGCGTCGAAGACAAACAGGCTCGAAGATGGGACTTGAGACGTATCACAAGAAGCGGGATTTCCGGCGCACGCCGGAGCCGCGCGGGCGTGTGACGAAGCGCAACTTGCACCGCTTCGTCGTGCAGGAGCATCACGCCTCGCACCTCCATTTCGATTTTCGTCTGGAGATGGGCGGCGTACTTAAATCATGGTCGGTGCGTAAAGGTCCTTCGCTCGATCCAGCGGAGCGGCGGCTCGCCGTCGAGACAGAGGATCACCCGGTCGAGTATCTGAAGTTCGAGGGCGTCATCCCGCAGGGAGAGTACGGCGCAGGTCGCCACATGAAGTGGGACGAGGGCACTTACACGCTCGTCGAGGGAGACGACCCGCTCGCCGCGTACGAGGCGGGGCGACTTAAATTCGAGTTGAAGGGCAGGAAACTACGCGGCGTGTTCAACCTCGTCCGCATGGGCTCGCGCGAGGGTCAGTGGCTTTTGATCAAGAGCCGCGACCGTGAAGCGGAAGAAGGCTGGCGTTTGACCTTGCGCGAGCCTGACGACGAGACAGCGCGGCGTTGGAAGTCTGAGGGCGCGGGCGCACGCAAACGTGCGGCGAAGAAGAGCGTCAAAAAATTCAGCACGCGACCGAAGAAGGGCGCGCAAGTTGTTTCAGCCAGCCGTCTCTTCAAATATCGCGAGCTGACGGGCGACGTTGACGTTAAAGTCGGGCGCGACGTTGTGCCTTTGACGAGCCTCGACCGCATCTACTTCCCCGAAGCGAAGCTCACGAAGGGCGATCTCCTTCGCTACTACTACGAAGTCTCGAAATACATCCTGCCCTATCTCAAGGATCGCCCGCTCATCATGAAGCGTTACCCCGCCGGGATCAAAGGACAGTTCTTCCACCAGCACGACGTGCAGGAAGCGCCCAACTTTGTCCGCACCGTCCCGCTCGAAGTCGAAGACGGCGGCGGGCACACGGTTGACTACATCGTCGGCGACACACTCGCAACGCTGCTCTACATGGCGAACCTCGGCGCGATTGAGCGCCACCCGTGGCACTCGCGCACGCGCAACCTCGACCGACCGGACTGGTTCGTCTTCGATCTCGATCCCGGCGAGGGCGTTCGTTTCACGACGATCTGCGAGGTCGCTTTGACGACGCGAAAGATTCTGGACAAGCTCGGTCTGGAAAGTTATCCGAAGACTTCCGGCTCGCGCGGGCTACACATCTACGTTCCCATCAAAGCGGTTTACGACTACGAGCAGATCGCGGAGTTCGCCGCGCGCGTGGCGTCGCTCATCGCAAGCGAGCACACTAACGCGGCGACCGTCGAGCGATCTCTGAAGAAGCGGGGCAAGGGCACGATCTACGTCGATCACATGCAGAACGCGCGCGGCAAGTCGGTCGTCGCGCCCTACTCGGTGAGACCGCGCGAGGGCGCGCCCGTCAGTGCGCCGCTTACGTGGCGCGAGGTTGAAGTGAAGAAGATCACGCCGCAGGACTTCACGATCAAGAACATGCTGGCGCGCGTCCGCAACCGTGGTGATTTCTTCCGCGAGGTCTTGAAAAATAAGCAGACGCTCGGCGTCGCGTTGAAGAAGCTGGAGAGTTTGTCACTTGAGCCGAAGGCGCGGCGCGCGGGCGCGTGAGTTAGTGTTTTTCAAATTCGGGAGACGAAAAGGGGAGGGTTTGAGATGGCGAGCAAGCAAGGCAGCAAGCGTGAGTTGATTGATACGGGGACGGACAAACGCTACGTGCGCCGCGACGAGAAGGGTCAATTCAAAGAGAGCGACGACGTTGGTCGCTCGCTCTCGCAGGACGTGAAGAAACCTGCCAAGACGAAAGTCCCGCCGGGACAGGGCGACCGCGGCGATCAGAAGCGTTAAGCGGAGCTGCGCTCAGAGGACGGCGCGGCACGCGGCGACGTAAGCCTTCGCCCGTACTTCTTTCGAGTTGATCCCTTGAGCGGCGACGACGGTGTTCGCCCAGTCGAGCTTTGCCGCCTGCTCGAAACAGTGACTCAAGTCCGAGTCGGCGAGCGGAAACCAGAGCTTGTACTTCGGCGAATCAATCATCACGCCGTAGCCGCTTCCACGGTAAGCGGTCGCGTTGTTAATCGCCTTCACCCCGTCGATGAGGACTTGCGCGCCCCACTGTGGATCGACCGCGTAGAGCGTGCCCGCCGCCGCGACGAGCGTCATCGCTCTCTCGTCTGGGTCGTCGATCTTCGGGATCGTGCTCATCAACGCGCGCAGATGTTCCAAAGACACGTCCTTGCGCTTGCCGCCGAGCGACACGCGCGCCGCTTCGAGCAGAAGGTAGGAGCGCAACTGCTCGTCGCCCACGCGGTTGATCTGATCGCGCGCCGCATCCCAGTCGGGTTTTTTGATCGCCGCGTCCGCCTCGCGAAAGTGCAGGTAGTCGCTTAAACGCTCACGAATCTTTCCATCTTTGATGTCGGCGATCTTCTGCTCCGCTTCGGCGAACCGCCCCGTGCCGATCAGTTCGTAGATGCCGCTCGCCAGCAACTCCGTCTTGCGGGTCGGGTCTTGGGTCTTTTCGGCGTTGGCGAAATCGGTAGAGCCGTCGCTGAATTCGATGGCGTTGTTCTCTGTGGCGATCCTCTGCGCGAACATCACCAAGCCGCCGAGTGCGTCATCGCTCAGTTTCGCGCGCCGCGCGAGAATTTCGAATTTCGCGTCGAGCGCGTCCCACGCATGATCGCCGTTGAGGCTCAGCCTGTCGGCGTAAGCCCTCAACTTCTTCACGAGAAAATAGCAGTAGCCGACCTGACCTGCGTCCAACGACTCGCCGCTTTGTTCGAGCGCGACCGCCTGCGCGTTCAAAAAGATGCCCGCCGCGCCGAGGTACGCACGCGCGAGCGACTGATTAACCTCCTCGCCCGGCGGCGCGACGGAGATGTTAACCAACATCATGCCGAACACGGTTGACCCATTGCCCTCGCTTCCCGCAGGGACGATGGGGTAGAGCGGTTGTCGCTCTCGAAAAACTGATGTCGAGAGAATGGTCGCCTGTGTGGTGTTGTATGCTCCGCGCGCGAGCGCCGTGATCGCTTCGCGGTAGAGCGACTCGGCAACTGTCTTGTCGTGGCGCTCCAGATCGTAGAGGTATTCGGGGAGCGAACTGGGCAAGCCCGACTCGATGACCTTCGACGCGAGCGCGCCGGACTGCGCCGGATCGAGATCGAGGCTCGAACGTGCGAGCGCCAGCCTGTCGCGCTGCGACACACGGGCGTCGTCGTCTTCCTTCGACGCGCTCTCCGCGAGTTGGCGATACCGCTCCATCAGCTTCGCCGCCGACGGCGGGTCGTGCTTAGCGAGTGCCTTCAAGAGCAGGTTGACCGCCGCCTTCACCTCGACGCGCGACTTCTCGCCCTCCGCGCCGGACGACGACGGGCTGACGAGCGCGTCAAAGGCTTTGAGGAAGTTGGCGCGGGCGTAAGTCTCGTCGTGCTTCCAGAGCAGATCGAGCGCGTCCGCCGTGACTGAAGCGCGCGCCTCGACGTTTTCCACTTCGCCTGCACGCTCGACGACGCCCTTCAAGATTTCGACGGCTTGCTTCCTGCGGCTCGCGGCTTCTCTCTCAGCCTCTTGCGCCCCGATCTTATTCTCTCTGGTCGGTGGGCTCGCCCCGCGCCTCTCGCTTTTCGCAGGCTCTTGCGGCTTCGTCTGCGCGACAGACGGCGGCGTCGCGCCCTGTGCGTAAACGCTCACGCCTACGCGCGCCTGTGCCGTCGCCAGCAGCGAGACGAATAATACGAAGCTGATTCGATTCTTCATACGGCTCTTAATTGATGCGCCGTCGCGATCTACTTACCCGACCATGCTGACGAAATTTAACACCGAACCCCGCGCTTCGTTAGCCACGCCGCCCCTCGATCATCTCCCGCGCGCGCTCGATCACCTCGCGCTCGCTCTTGAAGGCGAGCATCCCGGTCGCCTCGCCGATCTCGACCCAGCGCGCCTCGTTGACCTCGTGGTCATGATCTGACACTTCGCCCGAAGTGAAGCGTAAAAGGAAAAAGTGGACGAACTTGTGGAAGCGCACGCGCGCGCCGCGCTCCACAGAGAAGTACCAGTATTCGACCCGCTCAATCGGCGCGATTAGCTCCGATGCCAAGCCCGTCTCCTCGCGCGCCTCGCGCAACGCCGCCGCTTCCGGCGTCTCGCCTTCGCCGACAAGCCCTTTCGGCAGTTGCCAACGCTTTTGTGCGCCGACCGAGATGAGCGCGACTTCGACCCGCCGCCCGCGCCGCCGGAAGACGACGCCGCCCGCCGAAGTTTGAGTCTTGGTGACAACACCGCTCATCACGCCTCAGCCTCGCGCGCCTTGATGCGTTTAACTCGCCGCCACCTCGCGCCTACCGCGCTTCCAACGCTGGTTGAGATTAACGCGCTTCTCGCGCCGCTCCAGGCACGACCAGCAGACTTGGTGCACGGAGCTATCGGGATCGAGCCACGCCGTCAGGTGTCGGCTCTCGCGGTCGCAGACTTCACACACGACCGCCGCTTCGCCGCCCGCCGCAGTCTTGCTCTCAGACATCACTTTTCCACCTCGCCCTCTTCTGTCTCTGACTGTGCGCAGAGGATTCTAACGGCGTCGGCGACATTTTACACGGCGCGGCGGCGCGAGGCGCGGCAAAAGCGCGTCGCCTGAGCGCGGCAAGCCTGTGATAAAATCTCCGCCTGAAAACTGAAAACTCAAAACTGTAAACTGCCCCGAAGGACTCGACTGTGGACTCGAACGCCTTTCTCGTCATTGCCATCATCGCGATTGTCGCGCAGAGTTTCATGCTCTTCCTCGCGCTCTTCGAGCCGGGTCTCGCCTACAAAATCTCCACGCCCAACCCCGCGCGCCTCGACTCTGACGACTTCATGCGCGTGCTCGAAGCCGCGACGGACGCCAGCGTCACACGACGCAACCGCGTCGAAGTTTTCACCAACGGCGAGAACTACTACCCCGCCGCGCTTGCCGCGATTCGCGATGCCGCGTCGAGCATCCACCTTGAAGCCTATATCTTCCAGCGTGGCAAAGTCGCGCGCGAGTACGTCGAAGCTTTGACGGAGCGTGCGCGCGCGGGCGTTGAAGTCCGGCTCGTGATTGACGCTATCGGCAGCTTCTCGACGTGGGACAGTTTTCTGAAACCCCTGACGGACGCGGGCGGGCGCATCAGTTGGTACAACGGTCTGCGCTGGTACACGCTCGCGCGCCTGAACAACCGCACGCATCGCGAACTGCTCATCGTTGACGGTCGCATAGGTTTTACGGGCGGCGCAGGCGTCGCCGATCACTGGCGCTACCCGCCGAAGAAAGATCGCCCGCGCTGGCGCGACTCGCTCTTCCGCGTCGAAGGCGAAGCGGTCGCGCACCTGCAAGCGACGTTTGCGGAGAACTGGCTCGAAGCGTCGGGCGAGATTCTCGCCGACCCGAAATACTTTCCGCCGTGCGACACAGCCGAAGGCGACACGCCCGCGCTCGTCGTCACCAGCTCGCCCTCTGTGGGGGGGCGCTCCACGCGCGCGCGCATCCTCTTCCAGATGCTCCTCGCCGCCTCGCGCGAGAGTATTTTAATCACGACGCCGTATTTCCTGCCCGACCGCAGCGCACGCGCCGAGCTTGTGCGTGCGATCAAAGAGCGCGGCGTGAAGGTTCGCATCATCGTCCCCGGCAAGGGCACGGATCACGCCTTGACGCGCGACTCAAGCCGCCGTCTCTACGGCGATCTCTTAAAAGCTGGCGCGCAGATTTACGAGTACCAGCCGACGATGATCCATTGTAAGACGCTCGTCATCGACGGCTGTTGGAGCGTCGTCGGCACGACCAACTTCGACAACCGCTCCTTCGGCTTAAACGACGAAGTCAACCTCGCCGCCTTTGATGAACAACTCGCCGCGCGCATTGCGGAAGACTTTCAACGAGACGTTGCCGAGAGCAAACTCGTCAGCTACGAAGACTGGAAACGCCGCTCCATCTTCGAGCGCGCGCACGAAATTTTCGGCTGGCTTTTGGAAAGGCAGCAGTGAAAGAGGGAACGCAACATGGGTTATAAAGTCTTTATTAGCTATTCGACCAAAGATTTACCTATCGTTGATTATGTGAAGCGTTTACTCACAGACACATCTATCGAAGTTTATGTCGCAGAATATTCTGCATTACCCGGCGTAATTCTCGATCAACACATCATAAATGCTATCGAAAATTGTGATCTATTCATCCTTCTTTGGAGTCGATATTCAAAAGCCTCCGAATGGGTGCCCCAAGAAATCGGTATCGCCACTCATGCCAAGCGGGCGATTATGCCCGTCGTTCTGGAACCAAATCTAGACCTACCCGGCTTCATCAAGAAATTAAAATATCTTCCAGCATATCA
>JAVXVR010000343.1:0-3442 GCA_032230165.1 Acidobacteriota bacterium
GCGCGTGTTCGTGTAGGTGATCACTTGCGCGAGCGCGTCGTCCGTCAGAGTGGCAAGCAGTTCCGCGCGCTCGCCCGCGACCCAGTCAAACTGCGCGCGTATGAGCGTCACGCTGGCTGACTCCACCGGCGCGCCTAACCACCCGCGCGGCGACTCGCCCTTCCAGCGCCTGAGCCACACCCACTCGGCGAAGAGGATGTGCACGAGCGTATCGCGCACCGAGGGGAAGCTGTTTTTGAGATCGCGCGTGAGTTCTTCCTCGCTCAGGCGCGCGGCGGCGTCGAGCACGAGCGCGTTCGCCCAACCGTTGTAGTCGAATAGTTGCCGGATGTCGTTCGTGTCCATGGCTTCGTCCTGCTCAGATTCTTCTCTTCAACTTGATCCGCGCCTGCACAACTTCCGCGCCGCGTCGGACGGCGAGCGCGTGCTCGCGCCCGTCCTCTGTAAACATCTGCGTGATCTCGTCGAGCGTAAACTCCACGGCGGGGCGTCCGTCGATCTCCGCGAGCACGTCGCCCTCGCGCAAGCCCGCCTCCGCGCCCGGCGAGCGTGGCTCGACGCGCGTCACGCGGAAGGTGCGAAAGTCTTCGCCCACGGCGATGAGATCAATGCCGCTCATGCCCGACTCGTAAGGCTCTGCGAAAAACCTGTTGGGTTCGAGGATCAAGCGGCTGCGCGCGTAGTCTATGCGGACGCGGAAGCGTCGGAAAACTTCCGTGCCGATCATGCCGTCGTACTTCGGTCGCCCGCCCGGCTCTTCGTTGTCGTCTTCAGACAAGCTGACGACCGGGTTCTCTATGCGGAAGCGACCGAGGCGAAAATCTTTCACGCGTGCTTCAATGAAAGAAGTCTCGCCGCCGATGCCCATGCCCTTTTGCGCGCCGCTCGTCCGTGGCAGACGCTTGAGCAAGCCGCGCGCGTTGACGAAATATTGATAGATGCCGAGCGCGCCGTCCGAGCCTGTGTCGATCTCAAACTCACCGACGACGCTCTGGGCATCGGTCAGATCAATCGTGGTGTTGACGAAGGGCGTGCCGCGTCGCATCCCCAGGGGGACGACCGTGCCGCGACCTGTGTAGCGGTAAGAACGTGGATCGTAGAAGCTGATGAGAGACCTCTCGTAGTCGATCTCGACGACGAACTCCTTGATGAAGTCGTAGCCGAGGATGCCGTCAACACGCCGCCCGACGTGCGGCTCCAGAGAGTCGAGCGCGAGGATGGCGATCCTTTGATTGAGCGCGGAGACGCCGGGCAGGCTGATGGTCGCGCCCGTCGCGAGCGAGCCCTCGACCGTGCCGCCCGTGCCCCTCGCGTTGACCGTCTCGGACGACGACAGCCGCAGGCTTGCGGCGCGGCGCGCGTTCAAGACGTTGATCCCTGCGCCCGTGTCGAAGATAAGCGAGAGCGGCTCGGAGTCGTTGACGCGCGCCTGCAAGAAGATGACGTTGGCGGACAACTCGAAAGGGAGATCGCGCGCGCTCGTGCCCGACGCGAAGCTGATCTTCGGCGCTGTTGTCTGCGCCGCCCCGACTTTGCGCGCGGCAGCCCCGTGCCCGCCCCGCCGCGCGCGCTGTGCCGCGAGCGGTGTTGCGCACAAGGTGATAAGCAAAACGCAGAGCGTCAGGCGCGAGACTGAGTTTGCGTAACTTTTCATCCTCTCACTTGCCCCTACAAATATCTTCGCGCACGTGATCTTACAACGGACTCTTAGCTCCCATCAGAACTCAACCCACGTGCCCGCGCTACGCTCGCGCGCACGGCGGTAAGCGTACTCCGCCGCCGCCAGATCTTCCACGGCGAGACCGAGCGACTTGAAGAGCGTGATCTCTTCCGCCGAAGTCCGTCCCGGCTGCGCGCCCGCGAGCACCTCGCCGATTTCGGCGCGGATGTGGCTCGCGTCGATCACCCCTTCGCGCGCAGGGATCAAATAATCGCCCGCCTCATTTAACGCAGACTCGCGCCGATCAACGAACAGGCGCGCGGCGGCGACCGTCTCCGAGTCGATCTCGCGCGACTGCGGTGAGAAAGTCCCCACGGCGTTGATGTGCGCGCCTTTGGCGATCCACTCGCGGTGCACGACGGGCTCGCTTGCGTTCGTCGCCGTCACGATCAAGTCCGCGCCGCGCACGGCGGCTTCCGCGCTCTCGACCGCCTTGACCGGAAACGAATAACTCGCGCCAACCTCTTCCACAAACTTTCGCGCGCTCTCACGGCTGCGGCTCGCGACGCGCGCCCGACTAAGCCGCCGCACGCACGCCAACGCTTCGAGGTGCGCGCGCGCCTGCACGCCCGCGCCGATGATGGCGAGATCATGCGCGTCCTCGCGCGCAAGCAGTCGCGTCGCGACCGCCGAGACCGCCGCCGTGCGAATCGTCGTCACAGCCGACGCGTTCAAGAGGGCGCGCGGCTCGCCCGTCTCGCCGTCGAAGAGCAAGACGCAGCCCTGATGCGCGTCCTTGCCCCGCGCCGTGTTTCCGGGAAAGACGCAGATGGCTTTGAGACCGAACGCCGCGCCCTCGTCGCTGCCGCCCGACTTGTACGCGGGCATGAGCGCGAGCAGACCGGACGCGCCCTCAGGTCTGACAACGAGGCGCAGCGGCTGGTGCGCCTCGCCTCGCGCAAGCGCTGTCAAAGCCTCCGCCATCACCTCGACGCACTCGCGCATCGGCAAAAGCTCTTCGACTTCCCGTTGATTGAGGACAAGTAGCTTCATTGGCGGCAGCATGACCTCACGATTCCGAATCACACTTTCAAGTCCGCCCTACTTCTTCGGCTGTTCGATCTCGTATTTGACTTTGAGGTAGAGCGTGAACTGCACTACGGGCTCGATGACGATGGGGTTAATCACGAGGTCGAAGCCGCTCGCGTCGAGGGCGTTGAAGAAGAACGTCCGGCTTTTGCGCGCCCCTTGAATCGTGTACTTCTGCCGGTAGTAGTCCGCGTCAATCTCTTCCGACTCGGCAGCCGTGTAAGAGTTGTACATCTCGGTCGGGTAGTAAATGCTCGGCTTCTCGGCATAAACCTGCGCGGGGGGCAGGAGGCGTATGCCCAGCAGAGTTTCGTAGCGCGCGGCTTTGCGCTTGACGATCCCTGAAGCCTCTTCCACAAGTTTATTCTGCACGGCGGCGGTGTCGCGCACTATGTAATCAACTTTGATGAGATCGAAAATCTGCGCGCGCGACGCGGCGACGACCAGCTTGTCGAGCAACGCCTCGTCGTGGTAATGAACCGAGACGTTCTTCTTCAGCTCGAAGCCGACCAGATTCTCCTTCGCGATGCTGCCCGTCAACTGAAAACCGTAAATCTTGTTCTGCGCCGCGAAGTCAACGTAAGTGTCGTTAGCATTCACGCCCAGAGCCTTGAGCGACGCGACGAACGCGCCGAGTGTCGAGTCCATCTTCTGGTTGCATTCGGGGACGTTTGCGCACTCCTGCGAGACGCC
>JAVXVR010000348.1:0-3564 GCA_032230165.1 Acidobacteriota bacterium
GTGCTCGTGGATGATGCGGATGAAGGCGTTGGGCTGGCACGAATGGTTGACGAACTGCGAGCCGTTGCCGCCGCGACTGCTGTCAATCCCCCAGTAAGAGTTGATCCCGCAGATGTGCAGACGCCGCTTCCCGCGCATCCTGCGCGCCGCCTCGACGCGCGACACGCGCTCGCCCACCAACTCGACGATCTTCCGACCCTTCTTGAAGCGCACGGTCGCAAAACACCCGCGCCCGTCGATCTTGGATGCGCGCACCTCTATGCCCGGCGCGGTCGCTTCGCCCGCGCTCGCACGACTCCGCACGCTCTTCTTTCTCATCCCGCCCCCGCTCACTCGAACTGCTTCTTAAACTCCGCGAACTGTTCCTGCAACTCCGACAGCTCACGCCTGAGCGCGCCAACTTCCTCTTCGAGTCGCGCCACGCGCTCGCCGTCAGCACGCGCGCCGCGCGGCGTCGAAGGCTCGACCGCCGCCGTTTCATCCACCTGCACCTCGCCCGCGAGCAGGTGAGCGTAGCGCGCCTCCTTCTGCCCCGCGCCGCGCGGGAGTCTCATGACGAGCGGCGTGCGCCCTTCACCGCGATTCATCAAGCCTTCGAGCGCCGCTTCGACGAACTGCAAGCCGGAGAACGAGTACAGGCGCTCTGTCCGCCCGCGCAACTCGCCCACGGTCTGCGCGCCGCGCAGCATCAACACGCACATCACGGCGAGTTCCGCTTTCGACAAACTCAAAGCCTCGTCCAGAACGTGCCGGTACTTCGGCACGCGCCCGTCGGCGGTGCGTACCTCGCGCGCCAAACCCTTCTCACGCAAACTATCAATCACGCGCGTCACGATCTGATCGTCATAAGCGACGACGGGGTCGCGGTTCGAGATTTGGTTGCACGCATTGACGAGCGCGTTAAGCGTGAGCGGGTAATATTCCGGCGTCGTCACCTGCTTCTCGACGAGCGCGCCGACGACGCGCACCTCCTCCGCGCTCAAGACCGTGCTTTGATCGAAGGTTGTCATCACAGACAGCTTACAACGTCACGGCGCGGCGAGTCACCCGACGCGCTTGCTACAGACGCGCCGCGCGGCTGTCTCGCGCGCGTGCCGCGATGCTAAAATAACCAGCGATGGATCAAGCGATACATCTGACGGGTCTTGACGAGGCGGAGTTGCGCGAGTTCGTGTGCGACCTTGGCGAGCCAGACTACCGCGCGCGGCAGATTTTCTCGGCACTCCAACGCCGTCGCTTGCGCTCGTTCGACGAGATGACCGATTTGCCGAAAGCGCTGCGCGCATTGTTGCAGACGCGTGCGACCGCTTCGACCCTGACGGTCGAGTCGCGCTACGTCTCGGAGGATGGGACGCGGCGCTATTTGATGAAGACGCACGACGGTCTTCCCGTCGAGACCGTCTTCATTCCGGAAGAGCGGCGCGACACAGTCTGTTTCTCGTCGCAGTCGGGCTGCCCCTTGCAATGCAGTTTCTGTCTGACGGCGAAGCTGGGACTGCTGCGCACGCTCACCGCCGGGGAGATCGTCGAGCAGATCGTCATCGCCTTAAACGACGCCTATGGTGTGGGCGCGCAAACTCCGCGCGGCACAAACCTCGTCGCGATGGGCGCGGGCGAGCCGCTGCTCGCATACGAGCCTTTGATGAAGGCGCTGCGGATCATGTCTGCGGCGGAAGGCTTGCACATCGTGCCGAACAGGGTCACGGTCTCGACCGCCGGCATCGTCCCGAAGATACGCGAACTCGCCGCCGTACCCGACCGACCGCACCTCGCCATCTCGCTCGCCGCGCCCACAGACGAGTTGCGCGATGAGCTGATGCCGATCAACCGGAAGTGGAATCTCGAACAACTCCTCGCCGCGTGCAAGGAGTTCGAGCGCTCGCTCAAGCCCGGCGAGCGTTTCACCTTCGAGTACGTCCTGCTCGACGGCGTGAACGACTCGGACGAGCACGCGCGACAGTTGGCGAAGCTGCTCAACCGGCACCAGCTCCGCACGAAGGTCAACCTGATCCCGCACAACCCGGCGGAAGGCTTGCCCTATCGACCGTCTTCGCCGGAGCGTGTCGCGCGGTTTCAGGAGATTCTCGAAGCGAAGGGCGTCCAAGCCTTTGTCCGCCGACCGCGCGGGCGCGACATCTACGCTGCCTGCGGTCAACTCGCCGCGCGCCGTTCTGCGAACAACCTTGATGCGTCGCTCGTGCATCAACTAACACGGTAACTTTTTCGCTCTGTGAGAATTGAACACTTAAAAATTATGATGTCACGCAAAGATTCTTTACGCCGCGCCTGTCTCCTCGCGCTACCCGCCGCGCTGCTGCTCTGCGCCGCCGCTTCGACGGCTCGCGCGCAGGTAGATGTACAGATCAACGGCTTCTACTCCGCGAACCGCGCGCAGCAGGGTCGCACGGTGCAAGCAGTGATCGTGATTGACGTGCCTGCGGGCTACCACGTCAACGCCAACAAGGTCGGCAACAAGTTTTCGATCCCGACGACCGTCAAGATCGACGCGCCCGAAGGCGTCCGCGTCGGCGCGATCAGTTTCCCGCGCGGGACGGTGCGCACGCTCAAGTTCTCGAAAGACCCGCTCGCGCTCTACGAGGGGCGCGCCATCGTGCGCTTCGACGCGACTTTTCCCGCCACCTTCAAGACGGGCGAGACGGAACTGCGCGCGCGCGTCCGCTACCAAGCCTGCAACGACGAAGTCTGCTTCCCGCCCGTCACGCGCGAGATCACGATGCCCATCAATGTCGTCGCCCCGACCGAACAGGTCAAGCGCATCAACACGCAGTTCTTCGGCGGCGGGCGGAGGAAGTAATACAGATATTAACTACAATTAGAAGGTTCAAATATAAAAAAGGAGGGAGCATTAGTCACTAACAGGTCTCTCCAAATTAACCTTAAGATTAGCTATTATGCTAGGGACTTTGCGACGCATGTCGCTGGATTCTGCGCGAATTGTGTTTAGTAAATTCTCTGACTCAATCTTTTCGTCATATTTATAAAACCTTCCGCTTCGATATATGTACCATGCGTCTTTATTAGAAGACGGTAAAGATAACCTATTGCTCCACTTTGCAAAGGGGATGATTGTAACGTTTGCCTTCAATCCAAATATGCTAAGCGGTTTTGCCACCATCCTTTCCTGAATTGCCTTTTTAACACTCTCTTCATCTGCGTCAGGACGTAGAAGAACTTGCAGTTCAAGACGACCCAGATCGTTTGAATCTAATGATTCTGCGTTGTCAGTTCCTGTGTGCCCTGCTGACGGAATAAAGAAAGCTCCAATAGATTGACGAGCTGTGCCATTAAGGCGGTCGCTCCGAGAGATATCAGCAAAGAGCGTTCTCGGATATTTGAGCAAACGCAAGTTAATTATGACTTTTCGCAATGAATTGCCATTAGAACCATTTAGCGGAAGCTCAGCCTTCGCACGCTCAACAAGTGCCTTGTATCCGTTATCCTTAAACTCTCGAACGAAATCTTGATTAATCTCAATGCCGATACCATAACGTCCCATGTGACTTGCTGTAGCGATGACACTGCCTGTACCGGAAAAGGGGTCAA
>JAVXVR010000365.1:0-3455 GCA_032230165.1 Acidobacteriota bacterium
GCGACGAAGCCGAACTTCTCGCGGGCGCGTGTGATGTCGAGTTGTCGCTTGGGCTGACCGTTCGGCTTCGCGGGCTGCCAGCGTATCTCACCACGGAATCCGGTCATGCGCGCGATGGTGACGACCAAGTCGTTGATGAACACCTCGCGCCCGTTGCCGAGGTTGACGGGCAGTGGCTCGTCGTAGAGAGCCGCCGCGCGCAGGACGGCGTCGGCGCAGTCCTCGACATAGAGAAACTCGCGCGAGACGTCACCCGTGCCCCACGCCTCGATTGAGGTCGCGCCCGCGCGCCGCGCCGCCACACACTTGCGTATGAGCGCGGGGATGACGTGCGAGGTTTCCAGATCGAAGTTGTCGCACTGACCGATCCAGTTGAGTTTGTTATTCCGACCAGCGAAGATGATGTGGTTGCGCTCCGTCGAGATGCAATACGCCTCCTCGTTTTCGGCGGGCTCGACGGTGATATCACGGTACTTGACGGTGTTGTTCAATCGGCTCTGCCTCAAATGGATTCTCCAGCAGCCCTCCTCCGTGCGCCTTACGCGACCGACCTTCTTGCCCAGAAGGAAACAGAGCCAGATGAAGTCGTCTTTCAGTCCGGTCGAGCTGGTCGTGAATCTGCGCCCATCCTTGTTACCATCCCCTGCCATCAGTGAGTCGAAAAGGGCTTGCCTCAACTCCTGCGGGAATCCCGGCCCGAACACGAATTTCGGAATCCTTTTTTGACGAGAGCCGAACCCGACCTCTTCCCCGATGAAGTTTATAAAGAGGCGTGATTTGAAGTAGAAGCTGTAATCATCCTTGCCATAAGAGACTAGCAACCGTGAAAGGGTCTCTTCGATCCGCTCATAGTTGTCTTGATTCTGCTGCCTCCTCTGCGCGATCCGAATCTGCCCCGACGGAAGATCAGCAACGCTCTGCCGACCGCCTTTGCTGAATTGGTGCGTCGCCACCGAGCCTTCCGCGATGTACCACCCGAGGAAGTCAATGAACGGGCGCGGCTCGAAGACGAAAGGCACCTTCTTCGAGTGCGAATGCCTGTGGTCTCTGACGCGGGATTCCTCGCGGTACACGACGTGGCTAGAATCAATATAAGGCTCTAGGGAGATGTGCGTCGGGTAGAAGACACGAAGCGGCGTCTCGACATGGTGATGCGCTAACACGATCTGTCCGTACTGCTTGCCAGCACGGTCGCGGAAGTGTTCCGCCTCCCGCTTCACGAAGCCGGTGCTGGTCTTGTAGTACATCTTGTGATCCGGCGTGACCTTGAAATCAACGCCCGTCCCCTTGAAGCAGAAGAACTCTTTGGTGACCGTCCGTTGCGTGGCGGTCACGGCACTGATCTCGTATCTATGCGTGTCCGGATTGAGGGTGTAAACAAGATCGCCGACCTTAACATCTTTAATATTCCTGATACCCTCAACGGTTAGCACCTCCGTATCACCCGAAAAGCAAGGTCCGTAGAGGTTCGCCGGGAGCAGGAAGATGCCGTTGAAATCGTACTGCTCTCGGTAAGCCTGCACCTGCGCGAGCATCATCTTTTTCGCCAGCCCGTAGGGCGCGTTGGTCTCTTCCGGGTAGCCGTTCCAGATGTCGTCCTCTTTGAAGGGGACGGGCGTGAACTTCGGGTAGGCGCACACGGTTCCGAGCGCGAGGAACTTACGCACGCCGCGCAGGCGCGACTGCTCGATGAGCTGCGTGCCCATCATCAGATTCTCGTAGAGGAAGCGACCCGGATTCTTCTGGTTGTGTCCGATGCCGCCGACCACAGCCGCGAGGTGTATGACGAGGTCTGGTCGCGCGTCGTCGAGCAGACGCTTGACGTTGTCGTTCTCGACCAGATTGTAATCGCGGCTGCGCGGCACGAAGACCTCGACGCCGGGCACGTCTTTGAGTCGCTCGACCACGTAGCGACCGAGGAAGCCCGCGCCGCCCGTCACGGTGACGCGGCGGTAGGGAAAGTTATTCGTCCAAGTATCCATCCTGACTCGCTCGATTCTCGGTTTAAGATTTCTGAAACGTGGAGTGTGTCTCGCTGCCGGTTGCGCTCTCTTTTGAAAAGAGATGATAAACCATGAAGCGCAGGTTTGTCGCGTGCGACGCGCGAGTCGCACGCTTGCCCAAAAGTCGATCTATCGCTTAAGGTATCAAGTCTTGTAAAGCCCGTCCGCGCCCGCCCGTGCGTCACTGCCACAGACATCTGGACGACCGGACGTTTGCCGGTGCGCGGACAATTATTCCGCTCTCTTAAATTGCGGCTCGCCCGCCGCACTAACCGACAGGGGTCTCGACTGAAATGGCAAAACGCGCTCTCATCACCGGCATCACGGGTCAGGACGGCTCGTTCCTCGCCGAGCTGCTCCTTGAGAAGGGCTACGAGGTCTTCGGCATCGTGCGCCGCTCCTCGTCCTTCAACACCGACCGCATTGACCACCTCTACCAAGACCCGCACGAGCCCGGCGCGCGCCTGCGGATGTTCTACGGCGACCTGAACGACTCAAGCTCGCTCAACACTATCTTACGCAACACAGAGCCCGACGAAGTTTACAACCTCGGCGCGCAAAGTCATGTGCGCGTCAGCTTCGACGTGCCCGAATACACGGGCGACGTGACGGGACTCGGAACTGTCCGGCTGCTCGAATCGATCCGCGAGGTCGGCATCCAGCCGAAGTTCTATCAAGCGTCCTCGTCGGAGTTGTATGGCAAGGTCGTCGAAGTGCCGCAGACCGAGCGCACGCCCTTCCACCCGCGCTCCCCTTACGCCTGCGCCAAAGCCTACGCCTACTGGATCACGGTCAACTATCGTGAGTCCTACCGGATGTTCGCCAGCAACGGCATACTTTTCAACCACGAATCGGAACGGCGCGGCGAGACCTTCGTGACGCGCAAGATCACGCGCGCCGCGACGCGCATCAAGCTCGGCTTGCAGCAGAAGCTCTACATGGGCAACCTCGACGCACGCCGCGATTGGGGTTACGCCAAAGACTTCGTCGAGGCGATGTGGCTCATCATGCAGGCGGAGGCGGCGGACGATTTCGTCATCGCGACGGGCGAGGCGCATTCCGTGCGCGAGTTCCTCGAAGCGTCGTTCGGCTATCTCGATCTGGACTGGCAGCAGTACGTCGAGATCGATCCGCGCTACAACCGCCCGGCGGAAGTTGATCTATTGCTCGGCGATGCGACCAAGGCGCGTACCGTGCTGGGCTGGGAGCCGAAGGTTGACTTCAAATCGCTCGTCCGCATCATGATCGACAACGATCTCAAACTCGCCGAGCGCGAACGAGCGGCGGTCGAGCGCGGCGCACAGCCCACACTCGTCGAGGCGCGCTGGAGCGCGAACTAAGAGCATATTTTAGAATCGTAGGGGCAGGGCTTGTCCCTGCCCGCAGCGACCGCAAGGTCGCTAAAGCAAGATGCGCGATCATTCGACATTGAATGATCGCGCATCTTTGTTC
>JAVXVR010000374.1:0-19418 GCA_032230165.1 Acidobacteriota bacterium
CGATGACACGCATCCTGGCGGTTTACGCGGGCGCGACGCGCGCCGAAGCCGAGCGCACGCTCGCCGACGTGAAAGCCACAGGCAAGTTCCCCGGCGCGAACCTGCGTCGCATGCGCGCAGAGATCAACGGCACTTGAGAAGGCGTTGACGCTGCCGGACTCCGCCGGGTGACGACGAGGCGAACACATGAGCCGCACTTGTCTCGGTCGGGAAATTGTTCGATACTGTAGTCATTCAAGGCTCTCCCGCAAAATTCATCCTAAGGCTTTGGAGGAGCATTCCGAGATGAAGAAACTTCTATCCATCCTCGTCCTGTCGGCGGTGCTTATCGCGCTCGTGCCGGCGGAAGCTCTGGCGCAATGCGGGCAGCTCCGCCACCGTCACGGCAACACCTGGCACACGCACTACGCCTGCGTCGGCGATCACCACAAGCACGGGCGCAGCTTCTGGCAGAAGCATCGCGATAAGCTGACGACCGCGGCGGGTGTGGGCGCGGGCGCGCTCATCGGCGGCATCGCGGGCGGCGGCAAGGGCGCAGCCATCGGCGCGCTCGCGGGCGGCGGCGGCGCAGCCGTTTACACCTACAAAATCCGCAAACGTCGTCGCCGCCCGGCGCGCTACTAAAGCGGACAAAAACTTCAAACGCGAAGGGCGCGAGACTGAACACTCGCGCCCTTCGTCTTTCTTTCAACGATTCATTAAATCCTATTTCAACAAGACGCGCCGCGCGCGATTACCGTCGGGGCAGGGACGATCCCTGCCCCGACGCGCGACAGCGCGAAAGAAGATTCATGATCATCCGACGCTGAATGATCGCGGATCGTTTGAGCGAGCATTCGCTCGCTCGCGGGCAGAGGACTTGTCCCTGCCCCTACAATTTTTTCTCACTGTTGCCGCCCTCACCTCGCCAGCCTGACGCTCGCGATGATCTGTTTGAAGCTCGCCTGATAAGTCTCGAACTCATCTTCGGGAGCCATCGTGATCAGGTAGAAGAGTCGCCCGTCCGCAGTGGCGGTCGTGTAGATCACGTCGATCTCCGTGACGCCCGTCACGGCTGATGGTCCCGCGACGATGGTCGCGTATGCCTCGCGCCCGCCGAAATTGACGGCGCGCGGATTCTCGCGCACGCGAAAGTCGGGGTTCGCCGAGAGCTGCGCGCGGACGAACGCTTCGGTCGCCGAAGGCAGGTCGCGCGCCTGTGGCTGAAGCGCGCCGATGAAGATGCCGTGCGTCACCATCACCGAGCCGTTCATCTCGCCGTATGCCCCTTTGGGCGCGAAGATCATGTTCGACTCGTCCGCCACGAGCGCGTCCCAGTTGTCGGGATACTGCAAGGCGAAAGAGCCGTCCTGCGACTGGTACTGTTTGAATGAAGCGGACGGTCGTTCGGGGCGCGCGCCCGCAGGGTTGCTGTTCGGATCGCTCGGACCCGTGCGCTGCGGCTCGGCTTGCGAGGCAAGTCCGCCTTGCGTGCGCTGACCTGTGAGTCGCGCCTTGACCGCCTCGAACTCCGGCGTGTCGTGGATGGGCTTCGCGCTGACGTGCAAGCTGGGCAGCTCCTCGTTGATCGACTGGACGCGGTTTCCCGGATCGGGGTGATCGCTCAGCATCTCCGGCGCGCGCTGTCCGCCCTGCGCTTCGAGCGTCTTGAAGAAGTTCGCCATGTCGCGCGGATCGTAGCCCGCGTCCGCCATGATGCGCGCGCCTTCAAGGTCTGCCTGCGTCTCGGCGGTGCGACCGAAGCGCAGGAACAACATGTTCGCGCCCGTGCCGCCGACCGCGCCGACGATCTGTCCGACGTTGCTGTCCCTGCCGAAGACGCGACCCAACATGCCGAGACCCTTCTGCGCGATGTAAGCCTTCGACGCTTGATTCGTGCCGTGGCGCAGAGCGACGTGTGTGATCTCGTGCGCCATGACGCCCGCCAACTCGCCTTCGTCCTTCGCCGCCATGATCGCGCCCGCGTTGACGAAGACGAAGCCGCCCGGCAAGGCGAAGGCGTTGATGTCGCGCGTGGCGACGACGTTGAACTGGTACGGGAACTTCTCGCCCGGAGCCTTCGCGACGAGTTTTGCGCCGAGCGCGCGGACGTAGTTCACGATCTGCGCGTCGTTCATCAGAGGGACTTGCTGCGCGATCTGCTCCGCCGAGCGGCGACCAACCTCCACGTCCTGCTGCGGCGTGAACAGATTGAAGCCCGGCTCGAAATGCGGCGCGGGTCGCGCGCCCCCGTTCGTCGTCGAGCCGCCGCGATTCGAGAACAGCCCGCCGCACGCGAGCGGCGCGACCAGCGCCGCCGCCAGCGCGAAAGTTAAACTCCGACGCACGCATCTTGACATCATCCTTGACTCTCCATCACTAGAATCATTCGACGCCCGCCGCGACAACGCGGGGTCAGTACCGCCTGCGGTAGCGAGCGGGTCTCTGTCGCCTTAGAACCCGCCTGCTACCGCAGGCGGTACTAACATTCGTTTTTAATCTTGCCGAATATCATAAAACACCAACGCGCCGCGCGTCACCGCCTTCGTCGCCGCCCGCGCGCCACCGCCGCGACGATCTGTGGTAAAGTTCCCGCCCGCGCGGTTTTCGTCACGCACAAATCCTTTCCACGAAACTCGGACGCCGGAGGTCACGATGAAAAAACTTTACGCGCTGCTGCTCGCCCTGCTTCTCGTGCCGTCGCCGCTCGCCGCGCAACGCACGAAGCCGCGACGCATGCCCGCCACGCCCGTCCGCTTCGATGTCATCATCCGCAACGGAACTGTTTACGACGGCACGGGCGGCGAAGGGCGACGCGCCGACGTTGGGCTAAGAGGCGACCGCATCGCGGCGGTCGGCGATCTCTCCCGCGCCATCGCGGGCGCGGAGGTGGACGCGCAAGGGTTAGCAGTCGCGCCCGGCTTCATCAACATGCTCTCGTGGTCAACCGAATCTCTGATCGTTGATGGTCGCTCGCTCGGCGAGTTGAAGCAGGGCGTCACCACCCAGATCATGGGCGAGGGCGAATCCATGGGGCCACTCAGTCCTGAGATGAAGCGGCAGGCGCTCGCGCATCAGGGCGACATCAAATACCCGATTGAATGGACGACGCTCGCAGAGTATCTGAAATACCTGGAGCGGCGCGGCGTCTCGCAAAACGTCGCCTCGTTCGTCGGCGCGACGACCGTGCGCGTTTACGTCTTGGGCGACAAGGATGTGCAGCCGACGCGAGCGCAGATGCGCGAGATGCGCGAACTCGTCCGCCGCGAGATGCGTGCCGGCGCTTTGGGTGTCGGCTCTTCGATCATCTACCCGCCCGCCGTCTATGCGAAGACCGACGAGCTAATTGAGATGTGCAAAGTTGCGGCTCAGTACAAGGGCAAATACATCTCGCACATGCGAAGCGAGGGCACGCGACTCGTCGAGGCGGTCGAAGAGTTGATCCGCATCAGCCGCGAGGCGGGGCTACCGGCGGAGATTTATCACTTGAAGGCGGCGGGCACGCAGAACTGGTCGAAGATGGATCGCGTTATCGCGCTCGTGAACGAGGCGCGCGCACGCGGGCAGAAGATCACGGCGGACATGTACACGTACCCTGCGGGCGCGACGGGCTTGAGCGCGTCGCTCCCGCCGTGGGTCGCGGATAAGGGCGAGGAAGAGTTTTTCAAACGGCTGCAAGACCCCGCGATGCGCGCGCGCATTGCCGAGGAGGTTCGCACGCCTTCGGACAAATGGGAGAACCTCTACGTCGCCGCCGGGAGCGCGGATCGCGTGCTGCTCGTCGGCTTCCGCTCGCCTGAGCTTAAGCCGCTCATCGGGAAGACGCTCGCCGAGGTCGCAACCATGCGCGGCAAGACGCCCGAAGAGACGATCATGGATTTGATCTCCGAGGATCATTCGCGCGTCGAGACGATCTACTTCATGATGTCGGAAGAGAACATCAAGAAACAGTTCCGCGAGCCGTGGGTCTCGCTCGGCTCGGACGCGGAATCGCAAGCACCCGAAGGCGTCTTTCTGAAGAACAATCCGCACCCGCGCGCCTACGGAAACTTCGCGCGCTTCCTCGGCAAGTACGTCCGCGAAGAGAAGTTGATGCCGCTCGGCGAAGCCGTCCGCCGCCTCTCAGGTCTGCCCGCGACGAACCTCGGACTTGATCACCGTGGCTTCCTCAAACCCGGCATGTTCGCCGACGTGGTCGTCTTCGACCCCGCAACGATTGCGGATCGCGCGACCTTCGAGCAGCCACACCAGTTCGCGGTCGGCGTCCGTCACGTCTTCGTCAACGGCGCGCAGGTCTTACGCGACGGCGAGCACACGGGCGCCAAACCTGGTCGCGCGCTGTGGGGTCCGGGCAAGGTCGGCGCGAGATGATTGGCACACGAGAGCGTGCGTCAGTCCTTGTGAATCTTCGGCGCGCTCTGTTACAACTCAATGCGCGCCGAAGAAACTTGCAACCGAGAGGAATTCGAGATGAGTAAGATGAGATTAAGTCCCCTGTCCTCGCTCTTAGCCGTCGCCGCGCTCGTGCTGTTGTCGTCCGCCGCCGTGGGCGCGTTCGTCGAGCCGCCTGCGGTCGGAGCGGTCGCCCCGGAGTTCAGTCTGACGACGAACGAGGGCAAGCCGGCGAGTCTGAAAGACTTTCGCGGCAAGTGGGTGGTGCTCTACTTCTACCCGAAGGACTTCACTTCCGGCTGCACGCTCGAAGCGCACAACTTCCAGCAGGACTTACCGAAGTACAAGCAGGCGCACGCCGTCATCCTCGGCGTGAGCGTGGACACCGCCGAGTCGCACAAGAGCTTCTGCGCCAAAGAGGGCTTGAACTTCAAGCTGCTCTCGGACGAGGGCGGGAAAGTTTCCGACACCTACGGCTCTGTGATGGAGTACAACGGCGCGAAATACTCTGCGCGCAACACCTTCATCATCAATCCTAAAGGTAAGATCATGCGCGTCTTCACCAAGGTGAGCCCCGCCGGTCACAGCGCCGAGGTGCTCGCCGCGCTCGCCGAGTTGCAGAAGAAGTAGCGTGAGCGCGCCTGCTTCCCCGCCGAGATCGTGAGCTACGCAGACGTTCTCTCCTGGCTCGAACGCGACGGCGTGCGCTACGTCGTCGTGGGCGGCGTCGCCATACAGCTTCACGGCTACGAGCGCGAGACGCGCGATCTGGACATCGTCGTTGACGCCGCGCCCGCCGAAGCGGAGCGTGCGACGCGCTCTCTCATCTCGGCGGGCTTTGCGCCGACGCTCCCGCTCCCGCTCGCCATGCTCACGGTGCTGACGTTTCTCGACCGCGCCGGGCGCAGCATAGATGTCTTCGCGCGCTATCACGTCCCCTTCGACGAGTTATGCGCAAACTCGGAGCGCGTGCAGATCGACGGCGGCAGCGTCCGCGTCGCCTCGCTCGCCGACATCATCCGCGCCAAGCAGCTCACGAGACAACCGCAACACCTACTCGATGCCGAGTGGCTGCTCGCACAAGCGAAACTGCGCGCGCCAGAGCGCGGGCGTTGAGCCGGACGCTTAAGCGCGACGCGTGTCTGCCGCGCCCCGCGAGAGTTCAGCCGCTGACCGAAGGCGCTGTCTTGCCCGTAAAATTTCCGTTAGTCGCCTTCTCGCCGTCCACGTTTCCCTCAGTCTTCCCCGCGAACTTCTCCGCCCAGCGCACGCGCCCCGTGATCTGCATGACGACGAACAGAGTCAGGATCGACCCCGTGGTGATCGCCAGCCCCGTGAAGCCTTTGAAGAAGAAGGCGTAGGAGAACATGACGAGGTAGATGAACTGCGCGAGTCCCGCCTCGCGCGCCGCGAAGCGCGTGCCGACGACGAGACGCAGGTAGCTGATGACAAGAAAGACCGAAACGACCGAAGAGATCGCAAACGACATGTGGATCGAGACGTGATCGACCAGGTAAGCGAGTAGCAGGTGGAAAGAGAAGAACGCAGCGGCGAGGAAGAAGTAGTTCATCGGGTGCAGCTCTATGCCGCGCATCGTCGTGATAATGAACATGAGGAAGAAGAAGAAGAAGAGCGAGACCGGTGCGAAGAAGCTGATGCGACCCGCGAGAGGTCCGGGCTGCAACTTCTCAGGCATCGTCATCCCGATCTGAAAGCCGGAGACGAGGTTCTTGTAGTTCCACTCAAGCTCCCACCCGTCCCCGGTCTCGCGCTTCTCCGAGGGCGAGAGAGTGTTTTCGGGAAAATCAATCGCCTTGAAGTTGGTCGTCATCTTCATCTGAAAGTCTTTGACCTGTGCCACGTCTCCGCCGAAGTTGTAGCGCCACTCGGTCAACCCCTGCGAGCGGTAGCCGACCCTCAGCGTCGCCGTCTCGCCCGGCTTCACTTGCGCCGTACCCGTCGCCGTGCCCTTCGCGTTAGTGAGTTGCACGGGCGCGTCGTTGACCGTGAAGACGAGATCGTCATAGATCGCCTGCTCGGTCGGGAACTTCAGCGTGAACGTCACCTTGTCCTGCGTTGTCGTGTTGCGGAACGTATAGACGCCGCCGAAGCCGACCTTGTAGGTGCTGTACCAGAGCAAGCCCTTCTGCCGGTAGTCGAGCGCGAGGTTCACGTCCACGCGGCTCGACTCGACGGGCAGCACGTCCGTCACGGTCGTCTGCTCGGTGACGGACTTCGACTTTCCGTTTTCGACCGTCTGCGTCGTCTTCGGAACTATTCGCTCGACGCTCGCGGCGGGCGGCGACTGCGTGTGCGGCGCCCCCCACGTCGAGACGACGCGGTCGCCCAGCTCCTGCCCTGAATCGTAGGTGCGCGAAAAGATCGTCCCACCCAGTATGACCCACGCGACCGACGCGCACGCGAAGATGAACGCGATGGCGATGATGCGCTTCAACATGACTCTCCACACTCCTTCGTCAAAGTCTCTCCCCAATGCAGGGTGATTAAACTCTCGCGCGCCCCCCACGGTAGCGGAGCGAGCCACGGCGCGCGCACGTGGCTTGCCACACCGCTCCACACACGCGCCGCCATCAACCCGCGACTCTTCTTGCGCGCGCCGCGCCCTCAGTCGTTAAGTAAGCTCAGCCTGTCCTCGACGCTGCGCCCCGTCAGCGCGCGGTAGGCGCGCGCCAGTCTCTCCCGGCGCGTCGCGTCTGTCTCACGCGCATAAGTCCAAGCCAGTTCGTCGTAATCCACCCCTGCGATCCAGCCCACGCGCCTGAGTCTGCGCGCCGCCGCGTCCGCGCGCGTGCCGTCGTCGCTCGTCAAATCCGGCAGCGCACGCGCGACGATGCGCTCGATCTTCAGGTGCGCGTAGGCGGGCGCAGCCAGCGACAAGACCGCGCCGAACGTGATCGCCAGCGCGCGCCGCGTCCCTTTCACATGTAGCTCCGAAGCGCGCAGGGCGCGCACGCCGCTACGCAGATAGACGAACGCGGTGAAGAACGGGATGAACCCGAGCGCGCCGATGAGAATGATGAGACCGAGGAGGCTGTAAGGCGAGATCAGCACACCCACCACGAAAGAGAAGAGCGCGCCAGCCAGCAACACGCCGCCGAGCATCCCGCCCCACTCGCGCACGCGATCGCCCGCCGCAAGCCACAACACGAGCGCGACGATCCCCAGCGCGCTCACGCCGTAGGCGAACAGGCGGTAGCGACCGAGCAGCGGCGCGTCGTGGAGACCACCGCGAAAGACGACCGGATCGAAGATGAAACACAGCACCGGCAGAATGACGCCGAAGACCACGTCGAAAATCTTCTGCCCGTGTGTCGCACGCCCGATGAATTGCCGTCGCATGAAGCTGTCTCGCGGCGCGGGCTGTGGGGCGCTCGCCTGACGGTGTTCCGGGTAAAGCTGCTCGCGAATGAACTCGACCTGCTCGTCTGCAAAAGTAGAAATCTCTCTCATCTCCCCTATCGCCTCCCTCTCCTGGGTTTCATGCCGTTTTAACTCCGGCACTCGACATACTTCGTCCACCCTTCGCCTTTGCGGGGTCTCAAGTCGCAACCTCGCGCGCGACCAAGTCGCACGGCTCCGCGCCCACGTCGGGGAACGACCCGCGCCCGAAGAAGACGTGACGCGCGACGGCGTTCGCGAGCGGCAGACGCAGCGCGGCGCACAGCCCCTCGACCGCGAGCGTCGAACTCATCCCGCGAATCATGCGGCGCATCAGCAGGCGCGACGCGAAGCGCGTGCGGAACAGCGCGCCGGAGTAGGGCGCGAGCGCGTCTGCGTCTCCAGTTCGCAGGTAGTTTGTCGCGACCCGCGCCGCGAGACTCGACAGGCGCAAACAGGGATCGAGCCCGCCCGCCGTCAGAGGCGAGACCGCGCCCGCCGCGTCGCCGACGAGCAGCCCGCGCTCGTTGGCGATGCGCCGCAGCACGCCGCCCACGGGGATGCGCCCGCCGCGCTGCTCAATCAAACGCGCGCGACTAAAGTCGAACGACGCTTCCAGCTCGGCGCGAAATTTTGCCAACGCGTCGAGCGGGTTGAAGCGCGCCGCGTAGCCGCCCACGCCGACGTGCGTCTCTTCGCCGTCCTCGACGACCCACGCGAGATAGCCCGGCGCGAGACGCGGATCGAGGTAGCAGTGGAAGCGCGGCTCGCCCGTCTGGAGCGGCACGCCCGCGTACACCTCTTCCACGCCGACGATCCACTCGCGGTTGCAATCAAGTTTCAGATCGGCGGCGACGCGCGAGCGCGCCCCGTCCGCGCCGATGAGCAGTCGCGTCGAGACGACGCGCGTCAGCCCGCCGCGCTCTAGACGCACAAGCGTGCGACCGTCCGTCGTCTGCGGCTCGCAGCCCGCGTAGCGCGTCGCGGGCGACCACTGTGCTCCGTCGCGCTCGCACTCTGCGAGCAGGCGCGCGTAGAGGCGACCCATGCGCCCGACGCGAAACTCCGCGTGCGGGCTCTCAAGCGTCATGGACTTCCGCGCGGGCGAATACAGCGTGATGCGGCGCACCGGCGCGCCGAGGCAATCTGCGGGAAGCGCGAAGTCTTCGAGCGTGCGGCGGACGAAGATGCCCGTCGTGTGCACGTGCTCGTCGAGCGCGCGCTTCGCGTCAACGAGCAGCACGCTCACATGCTCGCGCGCCAAAAGCCGCGCGCAGTGCAGCCCGGCGAGCCCCGCACCGATAATGACCGCGTCAAAATCTTCCGTCCCGCCTTCCAGCATTCGCGTCACCTCCCGCGCTCCGCGCGCGCGTCCATCTTCGCTGTAGAAAAGTTCTTTGTTTTATAAAGCACGTGAGCAAAAAAATTTCGCGCTCAGCTCTCGCGCGTCCGGCGGATGATCGCCTCCATGTGATTGAGGTAGCGCTCGAGCGCGCGCCGTCCCGTGTCGGTCAGGCGGTACTCGGTCTTGGGCGTACGCCCATCGAAATATTTTTCGCAGGCGATGTACTTCGCTTCTTCCAACTTGCGCGCGTGGACGCTCAAGTTCCCGTCGGTCGTCTTGAGCGCCGCCTTCAGCTCGTTGAAGGTCATCTGTTCATTGACGGCGAGCGCGCTCACTATGCCGAGCCGTAGACGCTCGTGGATCAATCGCTCCAGCTCGGTCGGGTCGGGTTCTTTCGCCACCGCCGCCGCCGTGCGCGCGCCCCCGCGCCCGACCGCGCGCAAGTTGCTCTCGGCGTGGCGAGACTTCCTCTGGTTGCTCTGTTTGAGCGCAGACTGTTTAGCCACCGTGCCTCCTCGCGATGATGAAACCGAAAATCATATGTAGCGCGCCGAAGCCCGCCGCGAGCAGCGCGTTTGCCTGCGCCCACGGCAGAAACGCCGCCGCCGCACCCAATAGCATGAAGCACAAGCCCATGACGGGGACGATCTGCACTGAGAAAGCCCCGCCCGTCACCACCCCCGCCCCGTAGAGCAAGAGCCACACGGCGGGGATGAGCGAGACGACTCCGGCGCGGAAGAGCACGACGGTGAGGAGCGCGCCGACAAAGAGCGGCGGCGAGAGATTGATCGCAAGCTTGCGCCCCGGCTTCGACAACAGCGACTCTTCGCGTGCGCGCGCCTTGCGCCACATCATCGCCCCGGCGATTGCCGCGGAGAGCAAGGCTTCGGCGAGCCACGTCAGAAGCCAGCGGCGCGCGGTCGGCTGACGCCACGCGAGCCACGCGGCGGCGCACGCCGTCGCCCCGATCAAGACCTGACCCCACCCGGAGACCGCCGTGAAAGACGCCGCGCCCTCCATCGTCTCGCGTATGAAGCGCAGGTTGTCCATCGCGCGCGCGTGGAGCGCGGGCGGCTCACTCTCTTCAACTGTTTGCGGGCGGATGGGTCTGACGACGGTCATCGTGCGGGCACGATACCCCCGCCACCACGGTTTTGTCAAGTTCTTTGTCTGACAAAGCAACGCCCCATCGCCGACGCCGTTGGGCGGGTGCGAAAGATTTGCGCTAAACTCGATGCGACGATGAGTTGGTGCACAGGAGGTTTCACAAGAGAAGCATGAGCGATCTTGCCAACGCAAGCCCCGACACAAAACGCGAGATGCTGCGCCACACGCTGGCGACGCTCGTCTATCGCTGCGCCAAAGTTCTCAAGGGTGCGCCCGAAGGCTTCGGCGCGACGCGCGCGGACGCAACCTCGCGCACGCCTCTCGAAATCCTCGCGCACGTCAACGATCTGTTGGACTGGGCGCTTCACATGGCGCGCGGCGCGCAGGTCTGGAAAGATTCGACGCCGCAAAGCTGGGACGCGGAGATCGAGCGCTTCTTCGCCGCGTCGCAGCACTTGGACGAGTATCTCGGATCGGGCGCGCCGCTCGGCTTTTCAGCCGAGAGATTGTTTCAAGGTCCCATCGCCGACGCCCTCACGCACACGGGGCAGCTCGCGATGCTGTGTCGGCTGGCGGGCGCGCCCGTGCGCGGTGAAAACTATTTCAAGGCGGACATCGTCGCCGGACGCGTCGGCGCGGAGCAGTCGCAGCCACGCGGGGAGTTCGACTAAGGCGGCGCGCGCAGAGTTTGACGGGCGTGCTCAAGACGTTCGACTTACCACGAGCCTCACAGCTCGAATCAAGACGGGGGGAGGATTTTTTGACGGTAGCTGCCAACGAAGTCTCTCAGTCCGGCGCGGCGTTCGTCGCCGCAGGCGAGCGCGTGCGCGAGTTCAAGCTCGCGAACGATCTGAAAGTCTTGCTGGTCGGAAACAGCGTCGCGCCGGTCGTGACGGTCTGCGTCATCTACCGGGTGGGGTCGCGCAACGAGGCGGTCGGGCACACGGGCTCGACGCATCTCTTAGAGCACATGATGTTCAAGGGCACGCCCGACTTCAACAAGGCGCGGGGCACGCAGATCGCCGCCACGCTCCAGAAGATCGGCGCGGACTTTAACGCCACCACCTGGTACGACCGCACGAACTACTTCGAGACCGTGCCCTCCGACCAACTCGACCTCGCCCTGCGCCTCGAAGCCGATCGGATGCGCAACTCCTTCATCGCCGACGAAGATCGGCAGTCGGAGATGACGGTCGTGCGCAACGAGCTTGAGCGCGGGCAGAATGAGCCGATGATGGTCTTGGACGAGGCGGTTTACGCGGCGGCGTTTCGCGAGCATCCTTATCATCATCCGACCATCGGCTGGCGCGCCGACGTGGAGAACGTGCCCACGTCGCGGCTCAAAGCGTTCTACGACACTTTCTATCATCCGAACAACGCGACGCTCATCGTCGTCGGCGACTTCGACGAAGGCGCGTGTCTCTCGCTCGTCGAAAAATATTTCGGCGCGCTTGCGGCGACTCGCGAGGCGATCCCGGAAGTCTATACGGACGAGCCCGCGCAAGAAGGCGAGCGGCGTCTTATCATACGCCGCGCGGGTGAACTCGCCCTCGTGCAGATCGCCTGGCACGCGCCTTCGGTGCTGGGCGAGACGCGCGTGCTCTCGAACGCGCAGCTCGCCGCGCGCGCCGCCGCGCCGCCTGCGGAGAACGACATCTACGCGCTCGTCGTGCTTGCCGCCGCCATGTCGCACGGCGTGACGAGCCGTCTCTACCAGTCGCTCGTCGAGCGTGAGTTAGCCGTCTCAGTCCAAGCCAACTGCGATCAGTTCCGCGACCCCGGACTCTTCAACGTCTACGCGACGGTGCGACCCGACGCTGAGCCGCGCGCGGTCGAGGCAGTGATCCTCTCAGAGTTGCAGCGCGTCGCCAACGAAGGTTTGAGCGAGGGCGAGATTGAAAAGGCGAAGCGGCAGATCGTCGCGCGCACCGCTTACGACCGCGACGGCACGCACAGCGTCGCCGCGCAGATTTCGGAAGCCGAGGCGGTCGCCGACTGGCGCTTCTACGAATCTTACGCGGTGAAAATAGCGCGCGTCGCGCCCGCCGACGTGCGGCGCGTTGCGCAGAAATACTTCACCGACGACAACCGCACCGTCGGCTACTTCGTACCGAAGACAAGCGACGAGGAATGAAAGAGCAATCAACACAAGACGCGCGGCGGATCGACGAGGCGCACGAGGGCAAATCATCGGACGCGGCGGAGGCGAACACGCCAGCGAGCGTCGGCGCTTCAGACTTCGCGTCGCGCGTGGCGCGCGAGCAACTTGAGACGGGCGCGACGCTCGTCGTGCTCGAAAACCGCGCGACGCCGACCGTCTCGATTCGCGCTTCCTTGCGCGCCGGGTCTTACTTCGAGCCGCGCGAGCGACCCGGCGTCGCGCGCATCTGTGCCGAGATGCTCGCGCGCGGCACGCGCCGCCGCACCAAGCTTGAGCTTGCGGGCGATCTCGAACGCCTCGGCGCGGAGCTGGAATTTTCGGCAGACCCGTTTGCCGTCAATATCGCCGGTCGCTGCCTCAGTGAAGATTTGCCCGTGCTGCTCTCCACACTCGCCGAGAGTTTGCGCGAGCCAGCGTTCCCCGCAGATGAGTTAGAGAAGTTGAAGCAGCAACAGATCGCCGCCGTCCGCGAGCAGCAGGCGAACACGCGCCACCGCGCCTACGAGCGTTTCACGCAGCTCACCTTCGACGCCGAAAACCCCTTCTACGCCCACGCGGGAGCGCGTCTTATCGAGAGCATCAGCGCGACAACGATCGAGGACGTGCGCGAGTTTTACGAACGACGCTACGGCGGACGCTCTTTCATCCTCGCTGTCGTCGGCGACGTTGTGGCGGGCGCGGTGCGGGATCAATTTCGTGAGTCGTTCGGCGAGTTCAAGGGACCCGAATCGGTCGAGGTCAACGTCGCAGACCCGGCGCAGCGCGAAGGCGTGCAGCGCGAGATCGTCGTCGTCAAGGAGAAGGCGAACGTGGACGTGCTGCTTGGATCAGCCGCCCCCTTGCGCCGCGACGCCTCGGACTACTACGCCGCGTCAATCGCCAACAGCGCGCTCGGCGAGTCAACGCTCTCCTCGCGTCTCGGCTTAGAGGTGCGCGACCGCGAAGGCTTGACCTACGGCATCGCCTCGCGCTTCCGCGCGCCCTCGCTCGCGGCGGGTCCGTGGTACATCGCCGTCTCCGTGAGCCCCGCAAACGTCGAGCGCGCCATCTCTTCCGCACTCACGGTCTTGCGCGACTACGTCGAGCACGGCATCCGCGAGGACGAACTCTCAGACGAGAAGAGCGCGGCGATCGGCTCCTTCAAAGTCTCACTCTCGACGAACGCCGGGCTCGCCTCCGCGCTCTGGAACGCGGAGTTCTACCAGCTCGGCGCGGACTACGTGGATCGCTACCCGCAACTTGTCGAAGCCGTCACGCGCGAAGAGGTCAACGCCGCGATCCGCAAATACTTCCGCCCCGACCACCTCACCGTCGTCATCGCCGGAGACTACACAGCGCAGCCCGCGAGCGCGCAGCCCGTCGCATGAAATGTTATTCAATGGTCGCAGACAGAGGTTTGAAGATTCCCTTCATGTTTTCAATCTTAATTCGAGCTAAGAGCCCCTAACTAAACGTGGCGGTTGCGCGTGCGGGAGGAGGTCTTTGACAGGATTAACAGGATTCACAGGATGAAGAAAGGGTAGATCAAAGCCGCCTGCCATTTCTCTTTAATCCTGTCAATCCTGTTAATCCTGTCCACCCTTCACAGGTTTTGTTAGGCGCTCTAAGTTTATTCGAGGACTTATCTACTTAAGCGAACAACGATCGAGTGTGATTCGTCCCACGTTATCAAGTCCTCCGACCTCCCCCTTCACAGTACATTCCATCATCACCCGTTGATTGACAGCGAGCTTTGCGAGCGCAGGTTTTTGTGACACAGGGAAGATGCAAAACATCTGCAAGGCAGACCAGGCGGGCACACTCATTCGTATCACCGGCTGTCCGTTCTCGACCATGATGAAATCTATCGCGCCGACGATCGTGACTCGCTTCCCCTCGTATCGAGCCGATGCGGCGATCTGATTGTCTCTGTACTCCCGTAGAATGACCCAATGCTCGATGGCAGGCGCGGCGGGACTCTGTGTGCTCTCTGCGGTGGTATCCTCACTTGATCCCGTACTTCCGACATTCAGCCTGCTTAAGTTGATCTGCTCCGGCGGCATACCGCTGACAGCTTGCAGCGTCTGTCCGGCGAGACGACGATAAATCTCCGCGGTGTTGGCATCGCCGTTTTTCTTTGCTTCTTCGTAACCGGATTTGGCGAGCATGGTGAAAATCACCATCGTCTCATACAGCTCTTGCTTTTGCCGGTCGTTGAGGCTCGACATCGTACCGCCTTCCACCATCAACTCGGCGAGAGCGTCACGAATTTCCATGATCCGTGCGTCGTCCGGTTCGGGCGTGCCGTTATAGATCGAGCTGTTATAAACAAGGGCGGCGGTAATCGCCAGCGCCATATCGTTGGGTTTTCCGGCGGCGCGCGCCGCTTTTTCGTACTCGGTCAAAAGCGTGCTGAGAATTTGGAAGATCTGATTCTTCTCCGCCGCCGATCCGTTTTCCATGAGTTCGTCGGCGATGGCGCGCGTCTTGAGCTGAGTCCCGGTCGAGCGAAATTTCACAGCCGCCTCATTGATGGTCGCGTCTGGAGCAACGGATGGCGGGGCGGTGTTTGCGGTCGCGTTGGAATTCGCAGTTGTGGAACCGGCTTTCCTCGCCCGCGCCTTTGCCCTGAGCCGGTTCCACAGGCGGTCGTTCAGGATATTACCAATCGACGCGCTCGTCGGATTGTTCCAATTGCCTCCCATGTTGTCTTTGTACTGCGCGCGTATCGCGGTGGTGGAGCCAAGCAACAAAACTAGAATTGCTAAGAACCCAAGGGCAGTCGTTTTCATAATTAGTCTCCTTTGAGTCCAGATGGGTCTGATTGAAGAGCAGAGAAACCAGGAAGGGAGTGAACTCAAGCTCGATTCGGTACGGACTGTATCACACCCGGGACGATCTACTCATGCAGCATCCAACTATCCCGTTCGTCCTAAATTAAGTTTCAGTCGTCTCGCGCTCGACGGCTAAGAGCACAAGGTCGCGGTACGCGCCGCGCTTCCATTGGAAGCGTGGGATGCGCCCGACCTCTCGGTAGCCCGCACGCCCGAGCATCTTGAGCGAGCCCACGTTGTCTGCAAGGACTTTCGAGACGAGCAGGCGGAGGTTCAAGACTTCGAAGGCGTAGCGCGTGCGCGTGCGGGCGACGTCAGTGGCGTAGCCCTGACCCCAGAGGTCTGTGCGACCGATGAGAGTGCCGGTGTAGCCCGTGCGATGGCGCCAGTCGATCTGATGTATAGCGGCGAAGCCGATGTGCTCGCCGCCGTCGAGGGTCTCAATCGCAAACGCGGCGTCGTTCGGCGTCTCGCCCGTCATGCGCGTGAAATACTCTTCCTCGTAGAGCCGACCGACGGGCAGATCGCCGAGCACAGTCCACGCCGTCACCTCCGGGTCGTTCATCCACGCAAGCGCGTTCTCGAAATGTTTCTCACGTTCGAGCGGCACAAGCCGCGTCTTCTCGCCTTGCCAGCCGTACATTGCTTCGTGTTACCTCACTCGTCCATAGATTCTCCCGCGTGCGACGGGCGGCGGCATTCTAACAGGGGCGCGGGCGCAAAACCCCGGCTTTGTGATAATCTTCGGGCGCTGCGAAGAGAGAGGCGCGCGCGGAGACGACTGGCAAGGCGCGCAGGCGTTTGACGAAGAGGAAGGGTAAGGGCGCGAGATGCTACGACGCGAAGGCGACGGCTGCCCCGTGGCGGGCGCGCTGCAACTGCTCGGCGACAAGTGGACGCTCATGATCGTGCGCGATCTCGCGCGCGGCGCGCGCCGCACGACCGATCTCATCGAGCGTCTCCACCCGATCAGCAGCCGCACGCTCGTCGCGCGCCTCAAGGACATGGAGCGCGACCAGCTCGTCTCGCGCCGCGAGATGGGCGGCGTCCCGCCGCACGTCGAATATGATCTGACCAAACGCGGGCGGCTTCTGCTCCCGCTCGTCGATCTGCTGCGCGAACTCGGCATCGCACTCGGCTGCAACGAGTGCGAGGATCGACGCGAGCGACTCGGCGACTACTGCGACGCCTGCCCGCACCAGCGCGCCGACGACGCACCGACGCCGCAGCAAGCACCGCGCCGGCGTGAGCTGGACGACTCAATCGTGCTGCTGTGATTAAGAAGGATTGAGCATGTTCTTCGCGGTGTCGCTTCAGTCGCCGCCCGCTTGCGCGCCTCCCGACTCGGCTTCGGGGTGGTTCGGGATGGTCTCGCCGTCGGGCATTGTGATCGTCTCGTGGTCGGCGCTGACGCGCTCGCCCTCTCGCGTGATCTCTTCGCCGGTAGGCGCTGGGACGGGGAGGTCGTCGAGGAAGCGTTCGGCGTCAATCGCCGCCATGCAGCCCGTGCCGGCGGCGGTCACGGCTTGGCGGTAGAAGTTGTCCTGCGCATCGCCGCAGGCGAAGACGCCGGGAATGTTGGTCGCCATTGAGCGACCGGAAGTTTTGAGGTAGCCGACCTCGTCCATGTCGAGCACGCCTTTGAACAGCCCCGTGTTCGGCTGGTGACCGATCGCGATGAAGACGCCCTCGCACTCGAAGATGGACTCTTCGTTCGTCTGGTTATCGAAGAGGCGGACGCCCGTCACGCCCGTCTCCGGCGAGCCGAGGATTTCTCTCACTTCGGCGTTCCACAAGAAATCAATCTTGTCGTTCTTGAACGCCTTGTCCTGCATGATCTTCGACGCGCGTAAATTTCCGCGGCGGTGAATGACGGTGACGCGCGAGGCGTAGCGCGTGAGAAACGTCGCCTCCTCCATCGCGGTGTCGCCGCCGCCGACGACGACGAGTTTCTTCCCCTTGAAGAAAAATCCGTCGCACGTGGCGCACGCAGAGACGCCGTGACCGCCCAAGCCTTCGGGCGCGGGAGCCTCGCCCGGAATGCCGAGCCACTTGGCGGATGCGCCCGACGCGATGATCAAAGTCTCCGCCTTGATCTCGTGATCTTCGCAGTGGAGCGTGAAGGGTCGCGCGGAGAGATCGACGCGCTCGATCCACACGCTCAAGAACTCCGTGCCGAAGCGCTCCGCCTGTTTGCGGAACTGATCCATCAGCTCAGGTCCTTGTATGCCTTCGGCGAAGCCGGGATAATTCTCGACCTCGGTCGTGATCATGAGCTGACCGCCGGGCTGCGGTCCTTCGATGACGAGCGGCGTCATCCCGGCGCGCGCCGAGTAGATGGCGGCGGTGAGTCCGGCGGGACCAGAGCCGATGATGACGACTTCCCTGTGCAGCGTGTCTTTGGGCATCTCGCGTGAACCGTCTCCTTAAAGAACGAGCGGCGCGTGAACTTTAAGGTCAATTCACGGACATTCGTCTGTAGCCTTTTCGCTTGCGCGTGTAGTATAACTCTCTGCGCTTGGAGTAGTCGAACCGGAGATCGAATAGGGGAAGCGCGCCGAGGAAGCACACGCCTGTTGCCGTCCAACTTCTTTGCGCCGGAACGCTTTGGACTCGCCGGAAACTAAGCAGATACAGCCGCGCCCGGTCGAACTCGTCGCCGTCATCGGTGCGGGCACGATGGGACACGGCATCGCGCAGGTCGCCGCGCTCGTGGGCTACCGCGTCGTCATGCGCGACGTGGATCGCGACTCGCTGGCACGCGGCGTGCGCGCCATTGAAGCGAGCCTCGATAAAGGCATCCGCGTCGGCAAGGTGACGGACGAGGAGCGCGACATGGCGCTGCAACGCATCCGCGGCGCGACCTCGCTCGACGAAGCCGTCGAAGCTGATTTGTTCATCGAAGCCGTGCCCGAACGGATGGAGTTGAAGCGCGCCACACTCACAGAGGTTGAGCAGATCGCACGGCGAGATTTCATCTTCGCGACCAACACCTCTTCGCTCTCAATCACGGAGATCGCACGCGAAGCGAAGCATCCGGCGCGCGTCGTCGGGATGCACTTCTTCAACCCCGTCCACCTCATGCGTCTCGTCGAGATCGTCGTCGGGCGCGAGACGAGCGAGGAGACGGTGGAGACAGTCCGCGCGGTCGCTCGGCGGATGCGCAAAGAGCCGATCACGGTGAAAGATGTGCCCGGATTCGCGTCGTCGCGACTGGGCGTCGCACTGGGGCTCGAAGCGATGCGGATGTTCGAGCAAAACGTCGCGAGCGCGAAAGATATAGATACGGCTATGGAGTTGGGCTACAATCATCCCATGGGTCCGCTGCGCCTGACCGACCTCGTCGGTCTCGACGTTCGTCTGAGCATTGCCGAATATCTCCACCGCGCGCTCAGGAGCGAGAGTTTTCGCCCGCCGGAGATTTTGCGGCGCATGGTCGCCGCAGGCAAACTCGGTCGCAAGTCCGGCGAGGGCTTTTACGAGTGGAAGGATTAGTAGCACTCAGCCTTCAGCATTCAGTCATCAGCCAAACGCTTCGCGCGTGAATTGCTGAATGGAATAAGCCGAGTGAGTGAGACTTAACGACTTAAAGCTGAGTGCTGAATGCTGACTGCTGAGTGCTCTTTATGACCACGACCCCGAACGAAGAGAGACGTTTCGCGCTGCGGATGGCGCTGCGGCTGCCCGTCGTCGTGTCGGGTCGGGCGGAAGACGGCGCGGCGTGGAGCGAGCCGACCGAGACGGACGACATCTCGACGACAGGCGCGCTCTTTCACCTCAACCAGAGGGTCGCGCGCGGCGAGCAGTTGTACCTGCGCGCGCACCGCCCCGACGGCTCGCCCATCGAGGTGACGGCGCGCGTGGTGCGCGTCGCCTCGGCGATCTACGGCACGGCGCGCATCGGCGTCGCCATCCTTGAGCCGACCGAGAACTGGCTGCGCCTCTTCGTCTCGTGGGTGGCGGACGAGCAGGCGGCTGGCACATCGGAGAACGGGCAATCAAATCAGTAGCCGGAAGAACAGAAGTCAGGAGTCAGAAGATACGCCTAAGCTTCTGACTCCTGACTTCTGTTTTCCCGCTTCCAAATTTTTCGGAGCGACACTTAATGTCATCTTACGAGACTCTCTTACTCGAACGGCGCGGGCGCGTTGCGCTACTCACCATTAACCGCCCCGACAAGCTGAACGCGCTCAACAACAAGACCCGGCAGGAGGGCGTGGCG